>PMML01000131.1:0-49477 GCA_003162695.1 Ignavibacteriota bacterium
CCTACGTTCGACCTGCCGATAAAAACGATCTCGCGCAGTTCATTCTTCGGTAATTGATGAAGATCTGCAACACCTTGTAAAAATTCCGCCGAATTTATTTTTAGCATACCGTTCTTTCTCCCAAAGTTATAGAAGCACAAAAGGATAGCGCTTAGCTATCCTTTGTCGTTTCTGCATTGACCGCTCCTGCATCCGGAGTAGAAATACCCGGCGCCGATTCCGGCTGCCGTACATTTTCTTCTGCGGTTGTATTCTTCGCAGTTTTCTTTTTGGGCATTTGTTTTTTTCTCGCCACCGACTTCTTCGCAGCCTTTGCGGCGTTTTTATCCTGGCCGACATTGAAATCCACCAGTTCCAGCATTGCCACTTCGGCGCCGTCCCCGAGACGACGGCCTAATTTGACGACCCGCGTGTAACCACCGGCCCGCGAAGCAACCTTCGGGGCAATTTCCTTAAATAATTCCGCAACTGCCGCTTTACTCCGGAGTATCGAAAAAACTTCACGGCGTGCTGCGATGTTTTTCTTATCCGTTCCGGCTTCCTGAGCAACCGCATTTTTCGCGCGTGTAATAATCTTTTCCACGTACATGCGGGTTTCTTTTGCTTTCGCGAGCGTTGTCTTTATTCTTTTATAAACAATCAAAGATGTACCAAGCGCGGCAAGTGTTGCCTTGCGATGACTTGCAGTGCGTTTGAGTTTTCGTCCTGATTTTAAATGGCGCATATATTTTCTTTTATCCTTCCGAAACTATTACTCGTTTCCTTCTTTCAAATATTTATCGACATCCATTCCGAAATTCAATCCATGCTGCTCAATAATCTCGGACAGCTCGGCAAGGGACTTTCTTCCAAAGTTCCTGAATTTTAAAAGTTCGGATTCACTGCGCCGTACTAAGTCGGCCATATTTTTAATACTGGCAGAACGCAGACAATTATGCGAACGAACGGAAAGTTCAAGTTCATCGACGGACATCCTGAGTACCTTTCGAATGCGCGACACTTCTGCTTCCTGTTCCGTTTCAGCCTTTTCTGCTTCCGGTTCCACACCGAAATTGATGAAAAACTGAACATGATCGCGCATAATTTTTCCGGCATGGGTAACGGCTTCTTCCGGAGTCATGGAACCGTCGGTTTCGATTTCGAGTATCAATTTTTCAAAATCCGTCTGTCCTCCAACGCGAGTCGGTTCGATATTAAATCTCACATTTTTTATCGGTGTGAAAATCGAATCGATGGCTATTGTTCCGATCGGCTGGTCCGCGGCTTTATTCTCTTCCGATGGAACATATCCCTTGCCGCGTCCGAGACGAAGTTCAATCTCGAAGTTCGCGTCTTTATTGAGCGTTGCAAGGTGAAGATCCGGATTAAGAATTTCAATTTCCTGGGTGAACTTTGCAATATCACCTGCTTTTAACGACGCAGGCCCCTTTAACGGAAGAGTTACTTTTGCCGCTTTTTTATTCGTGGGTTTTATGCAAACCTGCTTGAGATTCAGAATAAAATCGGCGACATCTTCAACCATTCCCTTAATCGTCGAAAATTCATGCTGGATACCTTCCACACGGATCGCCGTAATAGCGGTTCCGGGAAGAGAAGAAAGCAAAACGCGCCGCATGGAATTACCGATAGTAACACCGAATCCTTTTTCCAACGGCTGGAGAATGAATTTTCCATAAGTATTGGTCGCTGTCGATTGTTCAAGTTCGACTTGTTCTGGCATTTGTACTGTGCTCATAGTTTTCTTTCCCTCGAAAATAGAACGAGGATTATAAGGTGATTATCTACTCGTTTCTTACTTCGAATACAATTCAACGATCAGTTGTTCATTGGCGTTCAACGGAATATCCGCGCGTTCAGGAACATTGATAAACGTACCGCTTAGAGTCGCTTTATCGACGCTCAACCATCCGAGCATAGACGAATCTTTGACGCGTTTCAATGAATCGTGTATGAGCGCGAGCTTTTTGCTGTTGTCCCGTATCTGGATAACATCGCCGGGACTCAACAGAAACGAAGGCACATCGACGATTTGGTTGTTGACCAGCAAATGACGATGGAGGACAAGCTGGCGCGCGGACTTGCGGGAAGGAGCGAAACCCAAACGATAGACGACGTTATCGAGCCGCCGTTCGAGGAGCTTTATAAGGGCATCTCCAGTTCGACCGCTCTGTTTTGCCGCACGTTCGAAGTAATTGCGAAATTGTGCTTCCAGTACGCCGTATGTCCGGCGAACTTTTTGTTTTTCGCGCAGCTGAATACCGTATTCCGACGTACGCATGCGTCTTGACTGGCCATGCTGACCCGGGGCGTACATTCGCTTTTCAAGCGGGCACTTTTCCGTCAAACATTTAGTTCCTTTCAAGAAAAGCTTTTGCTTTTCCCTGCGGCACAATTTGCAATTGGCATCAACGTATCTTGCCATAATTCTCCTCAAATATTTTCAATTTGCGATTCTCGATTTGCGTCCCGTGCATCTTACGGGATGCAATTTGGAATTTTTAGACTCTTCGCCGTTTCGGCGGACGACATCCGTTATGCGGAATCGGCGTAATATCCCGAATGATGGTCACCTCAAGACCGGCCGTAGTCAGTGACCGAACGGCCGCTTCGCGCCCGCCTCCGGGTCCTTTAATAAAAACCTCGACCCGTCGCAATCCGAGATCGTGAGCTTCCTTTGCCGCCGCTTCCGCAGCGACCTGTGCTGCAAACGGGGTGCTCTTACGCGATCCCTTGAACCCATTTTTACCCGATGTCGACCATGCAATCACATTGCCGTACGTGTCGGTCAACGTCACAATCGTGTTGTTAAACGTAGCCTTGACGAACGCTTTTCCGTTTGCATCGACATGGACTTTCTTTTTCTTTTTTGCTACGGGTGCTGCTGTTTGCTTTGCCAATGAAGTCTTCCTTTACGATGACTTTAAATGATTTTTACTTCTTTTCTGCCGTCTTTTTCTTGCCGGCAACCGTCTTTCTCTTTCCTTTTCGTGTACGAGAATTCGTCCGCGTTCGCTGTCCCCGTACCGGCAGGCCCTTCCGGTGACGCAGGCCGCGGTAACAGCCGATATCCATCAAGCGTTTGATGCTCAATTGGCTTTCACTGCGCAGCGCGCCTTCCACCTTATAATCGGATTGAATGATGGACCGAAGTGCCGCCACCTCCTCATCGTTCAATTCGCCGACACGCTTATTGCCGTCGACTTTTGCTTTTGCGACAATTTCCTTTGCGGTATTGACACCAATACCGTAAATATATGTCAGACCGATTTCGGTCCTTTTATTTTTGGGTAAATCAATTCCAGCAATACGAGCCACGTCTTACTCCTTATCCTTGCCGCTGCTTATGCTTCGGATTTTTGCAGATCACCCGCACAACACCTTTGCGCTTGATAATCTTGCAATGTTCACATAATTTTTTAACCGACGAACGAACTTTCATTTCATTTCTCCTCTTGCTTGAGGCTGTTCACGAATCATTTATATCTGTACGTGATGCGCCCTTTTGACAAATCATACGGCGACATTTCAACCGTCACACGGTCACCCACCAAAATCTTGATGTAATGCATTCGCATTTTTCCGGAGATATGCGCAAAGATTTCGACTCCGTTGTCCAGCTTGACACGAAACGATGCATTCGGCAGCGTGTCGGTAATTACTCCATCGACCTTTATGGGACCTTGTTTTGCCATTCTTTATAACTGCGTTAAAATTTCCGCTTTTCCGTTTCTTACTGCAACCGTATGTTCAAAATGCGCCGATGGTCTGCCGTCTGCCGTTGAAACCGTCCAGCCGTCCGCTGCTACACTCACCCGCCATGTTCCGCTGTTTACCATCGGTTCGATGGCAAGCGTCATTCCTTCTTTCAAGAGAAGACCGGTTCCGGCTTCGCCGTAATTAGGAACGGACGGTTCTTCGTGCAGCTTCTTTCCGATGCCGTGCCCGACAAGGTCACGTACGACTGAAAATCCGTTCGCTTCTACGAAGCTTTGAACCGCCGCCGAGATATCATGCAGGCGATTTCCCGCAACGGCCTGCTCAATACCTTTCATCAAAGATTCTTCCGTTACACGCAGCAGACGCTGCCGTTCGGAATCGATCTCTCCGATTGCAAAGGACCATGCACCATCGCCATAATAGCCGTCTTTTTTTGCACCGACGTCGATTGAAAGAATTTCGCCTTCTTTCAAGACGCGTCCACCCGGAATACCATGGACGACTTCGGAATCAATCGATGTACACAGAGTCGCAGGAAATAAATTCCTTTTGTCCCAGCCATATCCTTTAAAGGCCGGCTCTGCACCATTCGCACGGATATAGTCTTCTGCAAGCTTATCCAGTTCAAGCGTCGTCATACCCGGTCGTGCAGTTGCGCCGACTAATTTCAATACATCGGCAACAATGCGGCTGCTTTCGCGGATGAGTTCGATCTCCTTTTGTGTTTTTAGAGGAACCATCGCAGCCACAGTCGGCTCAACGCCGCCCTCGAAGCTTACCGCTCTTCATAAACCCGTCGTAATGCCGCATCAAGAGATGCGATTCAACCTGCTGCAGGGTATCGAGCGCAACGCCGACAACAATTAATAAACTCGTACCGCCAAAGAACGAAGCAAAACTCGGTGTTACTCCCAACCGCATCATACCGGTCGGAAGAATTGCAATGATCGCCAGGAAAATCGATCCCGGCAATGTAATCTTTGTCAAAATATTATCAACATATTCCGCAGTATGATTGCCGGGACGAATGCCTGGAATAAATCCGCCCTGCTTTTTCATGTTATCGGCAACATCTTTCGGATTGAATGCTATCGCCGTATAAAAATACGTAAAGAAGATAATCATCAACGCATAGATGAACGAATAAGACCACGACGAATAGCCGAACCAATCCGTGTTGAGCGTCTGCATAAATTCACTGTCCGGAAAGAACGAGAACACGATCTGAGGAATAAACATAATGGCCTGTGCAAAAATAATAGGCATAACACCTGCCGTATTCACGCGCAGCGGAATGTACTGCGTAACACCGCCGTAGACTTTCCGCCCGACCACCCGTTTTGCGTATTGGACCGGAATGCGGCGTGTCCCTTGTGTGACAAGAACGACACCCGCGACAATAAATGCCATCGCTACAAAAATCACGATTTCAACGATGATATTCCGGGTCTGACCGGCAACGAGCTGAAATTCATCAAGGATCGCATGCGGAAAACGTGCAACGATGCCGATAAAAATAATCAGCGAAATACCGTTTCCAATGCCCCGTTCCGTAATCTGTTCCCCGAGCCACATCATAAAGACGGTGCCGGTTGTGAGGATGATCATCGTCGACAAATAAAATCCTATTCCCTGCACGGCTGCCGGCACGATAGGAACACCGCCCGGAGCAGTATGAACCAGTTTAACCGCAACACCCCATGCCTGCAGCATGGATACGAGGACGGTTCCATAGCGTGTATATTGCGTAATTTTTTTCCGGCCTTCTTCACCTTCTTTTTGCAGTTTCGCAAAATACGGCCACACAGCGCCGAGCAATTGGATGACGATCGATGCGCTGATATACGGCATAATACCCAGCGCAAAAACCGCGGCATTGCTGAAAGCACCGCCGACGAACAGGTCATACAACCCAAACAGGGTGTTCGCCGAAGATTTTTTAATGGTGTCGGCAAGCAGAATCGCATCGACGCCCGGAAGGGTAATATGCGATCCGATACGGACAATAATCAGAAGAACTGCCGTAAAGAGCAACCGCTCCCGCAGCTCCTGAATCTTAAAGACGTTCGTAAATGTTTCTGTCAGCTTACTCATGGGTTTGCAACGGTTTTCGTAAGAACAGTTATTTTTCCGCCGGCTGCTTCAATTTTTGAAATCGCCGATTTACTAAAGGCATGCGCCGTAACCTGTAATTTTGTTGACAATTCTCCATTACCGAGAATTTTTATTTGTTCATTTTTCTTGGAAGTCGCACCGTTTTTAAAGAGAACATCCGGATTCACGATACCGTCTTCGAGCATCTTTCCTTCGACGAGCCGCGCCAGAGTTGCCACATTCACAATCTGAACTTCAATCCGGTTGCGGCTCTTGAATCCGAATTTCGGAACTCGCCGCGTCAACGGCATCTGACCGCCTTCAAACCAGAGTTTAAACTTATGGCCGGAACGGGATTTTGCACCTTTATGCCCCTTTGTCGCCGTTCCACCGTGGCCGGATCCTTGCCCGCGTCCGATTCGCTTGACCTTTTTACGGGAACCCTTCGCCGGAGTCAGGGTGCTGAGAATATCTTTTGCCATTACTGAACCTCTTCCACTTTTACAAGATGCCTTACTTTATTGATCATACCGCGAATCTGCGGCGTGTCATTTTTCACGACAGAATAATTCGGTCTGCCGAGTCCAAGAGCCTTGATATTGCGCTTGGCGCTTTCAAGCTGTTCGATAACGCTTTTCGTCTGCGTAATTTTAATTTTTTTTATTTCCGCCATAGCTCTTCTGCACTCTCTTATTGAAACAATTCTTGTATTGAGATACCCCGGCGCGCTGCGACCATTTTTGCATCGGACAGGCTGAGCAAGGCGGCCATTGTCGCTTTTACGACATTATGCGCGTTCGCCGATCCCAGCTGCTTTGTCAGAACGTCTTTTACTCCGGCAGATTCCAGCACCGCACGCACGCCGCCGCCGGCAATCAATCCTGTGCCTGGCGAAGCTGGCTTGAGAAGAACTTTTCCAGCGCCGAATTTACCGATTACGGTGTGCGGAATTGTTCCCTTGAGAACGGGTACCGTGTAGACATTTTTCCTGGCATCATCGGCGCCTTTTGCAATGGCATCTGCAACTTCATTCGCCTTTCCAAGGCCGATTCCCACGTGGCCATTGCCGTCGCCGACAACCACGATTGCATTGAAGCTGAACCGGCGTCCGCCCTTCACGACCTTTGCGACGCGGTTGACGCTCACCAAACGTTCTTTAAGCTCGAATTCGCCTGCTTTAATTTTTGTCATGAGATTACACTTCTTTTAATCAGTTAAAATTTCAGTCCGCCTTCGCGGGCACCTTCGGCAAGCGCCTTGACGCGGCCGTGATACAAATATCCGTTACGATCAAAAACAACTTCTTTAATATTTTTCTCAAGAGCTTTCTTTGCAGCCGCAACACCGATGAGCTTAAATTTTTCTATCGGCGATTTCGCCTTTTTCAACTCTTCCTGAACATCCTTTGTAAGAGATGAAACCGACACAAGAGTCTTTGCGCTCAAATCGTCAACGATTTGAGCATACGCGTGTCTTGCACTGCGGAATACAACCAGCCGCGGCCGCTCAGGAGTGCCCCGAATTTTTTTCCGGATACGAATTTTCTTTTTTAAACGATTGCCGTTATGTTTTCTCTGTATCATAGTCTCTTTCCTTTACCCGATGCGACGAGCAGGGATTATTTTGCACCTGTTGCCGCCGCGGCCTTACCGGCCTTGCGGCGGATATATTCGCCTTCGTACTTCACGCCCTTGCCTTTGTACGGCTCAGGGGGTCGCAAGGAACGAATTTTTGCCGCAACCAATCCGACCAGCTGTTTGTGTGTGCCGCTTATGATAATACTCGTCTGCGTTGGAGCTTCGACTTTTATTCCATCCGGCGGAGCGAATAAAATCGGATGGCTGTAGCCAAGAAGCAGATTCAAACGCGCACCCTTTATCTCCGCACGATAACCGACGCCGACAATTTCGAGTTTCTTCGAATATCCTTCGGTGACACCGACGATCATGTTCTGAATCAATGCACGCCAAAGTCCGTGCAAAGCCCGATATTTTTTTTCATCCGACGATCTCGTAACAAGCACTTCTGTTCCCTGCATGGCAACGCCGATTTCCGGATGCACTGTCTCTTTCAATTCCCCTTTGGGCCCCTTGACCGCAATAACGCCGCTGTTCAGCGTTACCGTGACGCCTTTGGGAATTTGAATGGGTTTTTTTCCAATTCGTGACACGTTCTTCTCTCCTTACACTTCTACCAAATATATGCGAGAACTTCGCCGCCGATCTTTTCACGCCGCGCCTGGGAATCGGTCATGACGCCTTTTGATGTAGAAATCACTGCGATTCCCAATCCGTCTAAAACGCGAGGCAAATCCTCGGCCGGTTTATAGCGGCGAATTCCAGGCCTGCTGATTCTCCGCAGTCCTTGAATAATGGGGCGTCCTTCGCTGTACTTCAAATTGATTCGAATAACATTTTGCCGTTGATCTTCGAGCACCGTAAAATTGGCGATGAATTTTTTGTCAAGAAGAATTTGAGTAATCGCTTTCTTCAATTTGGATGCAGGGATATCAACGCGGCGCTGCTTTGCTTTTGCAGCGTTGCGAATCCTTGTTAAATAATCAGCAATGGGATCTGTTTTCGACATCGAACATACTTTCCTTATAATTGATTACCAGCTTGCTTTCCTGACGCCGGGGATCTTCCCGTCGAGCGCCAGTTTCCGGAAACAAATACGACAGAGTCCGAATTTTCGATAAAAAGCGCGCGGCCTCCCGCACATACTGCACCGGTTATGTTGTCGGACATGAAACTTTGGCGTTCTCTTCGCCTTCACTATCATCGCTAAACGTGCCACACTTTCTCCTTTAGCTTACTTGTTCTGGCCGGGGGCCGTTTGAATAACTTCTTCGCGTTTGACAAACGGTATGCCGAGCGCCTTTAATAATTCATATGCCTCGACATCGTTTTGGGCTGTCGTAACAAATGTAATATCCATCCCGTTGACGCGGGTGACCTTGTCAACATCAATTTCCGGGAAAATAATCTGTTCTTTGATTCCCATCGTATAATTTCCGTGGCCATCGAACGATTTGTCCGGAACTCCGCGAAAATCCCGGACACGCGGAAGAGCAACGCTGACAAGACGATCCAGGAATTCATACATTTTCATACGCCGCAGCGTAACGCGGCATCCAATCGGAAGGTTTTCCCGAAGTTTAAAATTTGAAATTGCTTTTTTGGATTTCGTAACTGCACATTTTTGTCCGGTAATTGTCTCGAGTTCCCGTATTGAGACTTCGAGCAGTTTCGGATCCTGAGTTGCGTCACCGACACCGATGTTGATGGCAATTTTTTCCAGTTTCGGAACCTGCATCGGATTTTTGTAATTAAACTTTCCCATAAGAACAGGAACGATATTTTTCTTGTACTGCTCGAGCAGCCGTGCCGGCGATCCCTTTTCCTGCGCTCCGCTTTCTTTCTTGCCTTTTGCCGCCGGCTTCTCTTTTACAGGTTTTTCCTGTGCGGACTTTTCTTTCACAGGCTTCTCTTTCACAGGTTTCTCTTTCGCAGCCTTCTCGTCTTTTATTTCTTTTTCTTTCGCCATGGACAATCTTCCTAGAACATCTCGTTACATTGTTTGCAGATGCGAACGGTTTTCTTTTTGCCGCTCGTGGCATCCGTTATATGCTTGTGGCCGACGCGAGTCGGTTTGCTGCATTTTGGGCAAACAACCATCACATTCGACGCACGAATCGGACCCTCTTTTTGTACGACGCCGCCTTGAGGATTTTTCTGCGTCGGACGCGCGTGACGCTTGATGATATTGACATTTTCAATAATCACAGAAGCGGTTACGGGAAAAACTTTTAAAACTTTTCCCTGCTTGGAGACGGAATTGCCTGTAATGACAATAACCGTATCGTTTTTATGAACATGTAGATTTTGCGACATAGGTTTTAGAGCACTTCCGGTGCCAAGGAAATAATTTTCATAAATTGCCGTTCACGTAATTCACGCGCAACGGGTCCAAAAATACGAGTGCCGCGCGGCTCACCTTGAGCATTGAGCAGAACTGCTGCATTCTCATCGAAACGAATATAGGAACCGTCTTTCCGGCGGACTTCCTTCGTCGTACGTACGACGACGGCGCGTGAAACCTCGCCTTTTTTAACCGGCGCACCGGGGATCGCACTCTTGACCGAAACGACGATCAAATCGCCGAGGGAGGCATAACGTCTGTCATGGCCGCCAAGAATCCTTATACAGCGGACTTTTTTTGCGCCGGAGTTATCGGCAACGACCAAATTGGTTTCTTCCTGAATCATTGTCTTAGCCTGCTTTCAATGAGCTATTTCGCTTTTTCTATAATACTCACAAGACGCCACCGCTTACGCTTGCTCAACGGACGCGTCTCGACTACTTTCACAACATCGCCGATGCCGGCCGACTGTTGTTCATCATGAACCATCAGCGTCGAGGTTCGCCGGAAATATTTTTTATAAATCGGATGCGCTACACGCCGTTCAATCGCAACCACGATGCTTTTCTGCATTTTGTTGCTGATCACTTTACCGATCCGGACTTTCCGATGTCCGCGTTGTGCAATTTCTTTTATTTCTTCTGCCATCGTTCTACCCGATTACTGTGCGTTTTCCGCCGGAGCAGGTGCCGCCGGCAGGGGATTAATTTCTCGTTCGCGTAGAATCGTTTCCATGCGCGCGATATCTTTTTTAATTTGTCCCAGCTTCAACGGATTTTCCAGCTGGCCTATGACCTTTTGGAATTTCAAATTGGACAGGTTTTCTTGTTCTTCTTGAATTCTCTTAAGCAATTCCGAATCGGAAAGCTTCCGTAATTCAAACGGTTTCATAGTTCGTCCTTCTTACGCGCCCTCGTAATCAATACGAGTCACAAACTTTGTTTTAATTGCCAATTTATGCGCAGCAAGCTTCATAGCTTCCGCTGCTGCAGTTTTATTCACACCGCCGAGTTCAAACAACACGCGCCCCGGCTTTACAACGGCCACCCAAAATTCCGGCGCCCCTTTTCCGCTTCCCATACGTGTTTCCGCAGGCTTTTTTGTTACAGGTTTATCGGGAAAAATTCGAATCCATACTTTTCCTTCACGCTTCATCATACGCGTCAATGCAACACGCGACGCTTCGATCTGGCGCTGCGTAACCCAGCCGGGCTCCAATGCTTTCAAGCCGAAATCACCGAACGCAACCGTGTTGCCCCGTGTCGCCTTTCCGCACATCCGTCCGCGCTGAGTTTTTCTAAATTTTACACGTTTCGGCATCAACATAATCTTCTGCTCTCCTTACGCTCGCGTTCCAATGACTTCACCCTTGCAAATCCACACTTTTACGCCGATTGTTCCGTAAATCGTATTAGCCGTTGTATTGGCATAATCGATGTCGGCCCTCATCGTTTGCAAAGGAATTCTCCCCTCTTTGTAATGCTCCGTTCGCGCAATTTCCGCACCGCCCAGCCGTCCGGCACACATAATCTTGATGCCTTCCGCACCCATACGCATCGAAGCTGTAATCGACTGCTTCATCGCACGGCGGAAAGAAATACGCCCTTCGAGCTGGCTTGCAATATTTTCGGCTACCAGGAAAGCATCGAGTTCCGGACGCTTGATTTCATGAATCAGAATTTTCACGTCTTTCGCTGTGACTTTTTTCAGTTCTTCTTCGATTTGAGCAATTTCTTTTCCGCTCTTCCCGATAACAATTCCGGGACGAGACGTATGTATTGTGACAACAGCGCGTTTTGGCGTACGATCGATCTGAATCCGTGCAATGCCCGCTTTCTTCAAACGGTTGCGGACATAATTACGCACCATCAGGTCTTCCTGCAATTTTCCGGCAAAACTCTTGTCATCGTACCAATTTGCATCCCAGCTCCTTACGAGCCCGAGGCGAAATCCATTAGGATTGGTTTTTTGACCCAAGTGAAATACCTCCGTTTACCTTACTGCTGTTTCTGTTGTTTTCGTTTCCGTGGTTTTTTCCGCTGCTTCTGCTTTTTTTGGAGCAGCAGTTTTCTTCATTTCACGCTGTGCGACGATAATTGTAATGTGATTGGAACGTTTCCGTATGCGGAATGCGCGTCCCATCGGCGCCGGAAGAACCCGCTTTGCCATCGTCCCGCCGTTGACGAACGCTTCCTTGACATAGAGAGTCGAAGCATCGACGCGGCCGCTTTCTTCCTTATTCTGCAAATTCGAGATGGCGGACCGGAGCACTTTTTCAGCGGTCTTTGCAGCATGCTTCGGCGTAAAATGCAGAATACTTAACGCTTCTTCCACAGCCCTTCCGCGGATAAGATCGATCACCAAACGCATTTTGCGCGGCGACGTCCCGATATATCGATTAATTGCTTTCGCTTCCATAATTCTTTCTCAACAAAATTATGACAAAATTACGCAGCCGCTGTCGTTGTCGTTTCGCTTTTGATTCCCGGATGCGCACGGAAAATTCGCGTCGGAGCAAATTCGCCCAATTTGTGGCCGACCATTGCTTCATGGATATACACCGGAATGAACTTATTTCCGTTGTGAACGGCAAATGTATGGCCGACAAACTCCGGTATAATCGTACTCGAGCGCGACCATGTTTTGACGATGCGTTTTTGATTTGTCTTATTTAGTACTTCAATTTTTCCTTGAAGCTTCTGGTCCACATAAGGACCTTTTTTAATCGATCGACTCATACGTACTCACCGATTACTTTCGACGTTTAACAATATATTTATTTGAGGAATTTTTCCGTTTACGCGTTTTTAAACCTTTTGCATATTTGCCCCACGGCGACTCCGGATGCTGCCATCCTCCGCCGGATTTCGACCGTCCTTCGCCTCCGCCCATCGGGTGATCGACCGGATTCATTGCCATACCGCGTGAGTGAGGACGTATTCCCAGCCAGCGCGACCGGCCGGCTTTTCCAAGGCTGATATTTTCGTGATCCGCGTTGCTGACCGTTCCGATCGTTGCATAGCAGTCCGAACGAAATTTTCGAATTTCACCGGAAGGCATTTTGAGAGTAATCCATTCTCCTTCTTTTGCCATCACCTGCAGCGAATTACCGGCGCTCCGTCCAAGCTGTCCGCCCTTACCCGGGGTCAATTCTACGTTATGCACAAACGTGCCGGCCGGAATATTGCGCAGAGGAAGTGCATTGCCCATCTGTACTTCTGCGTCCGGCCCGGAGGAAATTTTTGATCCGACCTTCAATCCATCCGGCGCCAGAATATAGCTTTTGGCACCGTCCGGATACTGGAGCAGCGCAATGCGCGCCGATCTGTTCGGATCATATTCAATTGCAGCAACCGCCGCTTCCATACCGTGCTTGCCGCGGAGAAAATCGATAACGCGGTACATCCGTTTGTGCCCGCCGCCTCTATGACGCGATGTTACACGTCCCAGATTATTTCTGCCGCCCGATTTTTTCAAGGGTTTCAACAAAGCTTTTTCAGGCTCATGTTTTGTCAATTCCGTAAACGCCGAGATTGAATAAAATCTCGTTGCTGGAGTCATCGGTCTTAATTTTCGAATCGCCATACTCTCATCACACTTTCAGGTTCAAGCATTACCGAAGTAATCGATCTTGTCCCCTTCTTTCAGGGTCACAATCGCTTTCTTCCATGTTTTCGTCCAGCCCTCAAAGCGGCCGCGGCGGGTTAATTGGGTTTTGCGTTTGCCTTTGACGCGTACTGTGCGCACACTGTTCACTTTAACGTTGAACTTTTTTTCGACTGCCTTTTCAATTTCTATCTTATTCGACGTCAGAGGGACTTCGAATGCATACTGCCGTGCATCGCCGAGTGCAGTCATTTTTTCCGTAATAATGGGCCGTAGAAGAATGCCTACCATTGCAACCATCCTAGTTCTTCAATGAATTTTGGAGAACATTCACAGCGCTCTTTTGAATGAGGAGCACTTTGCTGTTCAAAATATCGAAAGTCGAAGCCTTGATTGCCTCACATATCCGCAGTTTTGGGATATTGCGTCCGGACTTGAAAATAACCGGATCTGTTTGCTTCGTCAGAAGCAGAGTCTTTTTATTATCAAGCGAAAACGCTTTGAGAACTTTCGAAACCTGTTTTGTTTTTACCGTATCGAAGGAAAAATCTTCCACAACTTTTATCGCCCCGTCTTTTACTTTATAGCTAAGGGCCGATTTTCGCGCCAGCTTGCGAACTTTTGCCGGAATACTTACGACGTAATCGTGCGGATGGGGACCAAAGATCGATCCGCCGCCGACCCATATCGGAGAACGCGTCGATCCGGCGCGTGCGCGTCCGGTTTTCTTTTGCTTGAACGGTTTTTTTCCGCCCCCGCGGACTTCATTCCGCGGCTTGACTTTGTGAGTCCCTTGATGCTGATTCGCCTGAATACTTCGTACCGCCATATAGATGGCATGGTCATTCGGCTCAATGCCGAAAACACTCGCATCCAGTTCAAGCATCTCTCCTGTCGGAGCACCATTTATAGTATAAACTTCTACCTGCATTATCTTATTCCCTTATGAGCAATCCCGTCAGCGTTTGATGATTTCAAGATAACCGTTGATCGCACCGGGCACCGAACCGCGGACAATAATGATATTGGACTCGGGTATGACCTTGACAACTCTCAAATTCTTGACCGTTACATGGGTAAACCCCATTCTTCCGCCCATTCGCATACCTTTAAACACACGCGAAGGATACGAACTTCCGCCGATCGAACCCGGCGCTCTCACGCGATCCGATGCGCCGTGCGTCGTGCTGCCGACACCGCTAAAGTGATGCCGCTTAACGACACCTTGAAAGCCGCGCCCTTTCGATTTTCCGGTTACATCGACGACATCGCCCTGCGCAAAGATAGAAACGTTCACCTGGTCGCCTTGCTTCAATGTATCGGCATCGAATTCTGTGAACTCGCGCAAAAGATGCACCGCCTTCACGCCCGCCTTTGCAAAATGCTCTTTCAGAGATTTCGTAACGAGGCGTTCTCGCTTTTCATCAAAACCGAGTTGAACGGCATTATATCCGTCCCTGTCTCTTGTCTTGACCTGCGTGACGAAACATGGGCCAGCTTCGATAACAGTGCAAGGTATCGCCTCGCCGTTCTCATCGAACAGACTTGTCATGCCTATTTTTTTACCTAAAATGCCACTCACTGTGTATACTCCTTGTAATCCAATTTGAGGGCGTTACGGAGTCTCAGACCGCTCTCAATAATAAAAAAATAAAAAAAACATTTCGTTCAATCGTTTCCGTCAAACCTTGATCTCAACATCGACCCCTGCAGGTAATTCCAACTTCATCAACGAATCGACCGTCTTGCTGGTTGAGTTCAGAATATCAATCAATCGTTTGTGCGAACGTGTTTCAAATTGTTCTCGGGACTTTTTATCCACGTGCGGCGAACGATTGACGGTATAGACAGTGCGCCGGGTCGGCAAAGGAATTGGTCCTGACACGATTGCACCGGTCGATTTCACCGTTTTGATAATCTTCTCTGCAGATTTGTCGATCAGGTTATGATCGAACGATTTCAACTTTATTCTAATCTTTTGACCAGCCAAGGATATCTCCTTAAGCAATATATTCCGCTCCCGAGATTTCAGGAGCGGAATTCATGAATGCATTTATTGAATAATCTTTACAACGACACCGGCACCAACCGTGCGTCCGCCTTCGCGAACCGCAAATCGCTGCCCTTCCTCCATAGCGATCGGAGAAATCAGCTCAATGTTGATCGCATCGAGGTTGTCGCCCGGCATAACCATCTCAACGCCGCTCGGCAAGGTCGCAACTCCCGTTACGTCCGTTGTACGGAAATAGAATTGAGGCCGATAACCGGTCAGGAACGGAGTATGACGTCCGCCTTCCTCTTTCTTTAATACGTAAATCTGAGCCGTGAATTTTGTATGCGGTGTAATAGAGCCGGGTTTCGCCACAACCATACCGCGTTCAAGTTCGTTCTTTTCAACACCGCGCAGAAGCAATCCGGCATTATCGCCTGCAACGACTTCATCAAGTTCCTTGCGGAACATTTCTGCGCCGGTGATAACCGTTTTCTTATGGGCGCCAAGTCCGATGACTTCAACTTCATCGCCGACCTTTGCCTTGCCGCGCTCAACACGACCCGTACCGACTGTGCCGCGTCCTGTAATCGAAAAGACATCTTCGACAGGCATCAAGAAAGGACGATCGGAATCGCGCTTCGGCATCTGAATATATGCGTCGACCGCATTCATCAAATCCATAATATCCTTGAAAGCGGGATCATCCGCCTTAACATCCGGACGCAGCGCTGCTTCCATAGCTTTGAGCGCCGATCCGCGGATAATAGGAATTTCATCGCCGGGAAAATCGTTCTTTTTCAGAAGATCGCGAACTTCGAGTTCGACGAGATCCAGCAGCTCCGGATCGTCGACCGCGTCGCACTTATTCATAAAAACAACGATCTTCGGAACGTTCACCTGGTGAGCAAGGAGGATGTGCTCGCGCGTTTGCGGCATCGGTCCGTCCGTAGCTGCAACGACAAGGATTGCACCGTCCATCTGTGCCGCACCGGTAATCATATTCTTAATATAATCGGCATGGCCCGGACAGTCGACGTGCGCATAATGGCGCTTTTCCGTCGAATATTCGACGTGTGCAGTGTTAATCGTTATACCGCGGGCTTTTTCTTCAGGAGCGTTATCGATCGAATCGAACGTGCGCACCTGCGATAATCCTTTTTTCGCTAAAACCATTGTAATAGCTGCAGTCAATGTCGTCTTTCCATGGTCGACATGACCAATGGTGCCAACGTTTACATGCGGCTTACTGCGGTCGAATTTTTCCTTTGCCATTGTTGGTCTCCTTAATGTTAAAATAAGTCCCGATGAAAAACCTATGCTGTTGCTAAACTTTTCCCGCGCACCTTTTCAATAATTTCTTCGGCAATACTGCGCGGTGTATGGTCATAATGTGAAAATTGCATCGTATATAATGCACGCCCCTGCGTCATCGAACGCATCGCGGTGGCATATCCGAACATTTCCGATAACGGGACAAATGCTTTGACAACCTGTACATCTTTTCTTGAAGCCATCCCTTCGATTTTACCGCGGCGGGAATTCAAATCGCCTATCACATCGCCCAGATACTCCTCCGGGGTTACAACTTCGACGGCCATAATCGGTTCCAGAAGTACTGGTCCGGCTTTTTTTGCGGCATCCTGAAATGCTATCGAACCTGCAATTTTAAATGCCATTTCCGAAGAGTCGACCGCATGGAACGAGCCGTCAAACAAACGAACCTTGACATCTTCAATAGGATAACCTGCAAGCACACCGTTACGCATAGCTTCGATAATACCCTGTTCTATCGGTTTGATGTATTCCTTCGGAACCGATCCGCCGACAATCGCATTTTCAAATTCGAATCCCTTGCCTTTTTCATTCGGCTCGAGATCGATCCATACGTCGCCGTATTGGCCGCGTCCGCCTGATTGACGCACAAACTTACCCTCAGCAGTCACTTTCTTCGTAATAGTTTCTTTGTATGCAACCTGCGGCTTGCCTACATTAGCTTCGACCTTGAATTCACGGCGCATACGGTCGATAATAATTTCAAGGTGCAGCTCGCCCATACCGCTGATAATCGTCTGACCGGTTTCCTGATTTGTCGATACGCGAAACGTCGGATCTTCTTCCGCAAGGCGCTGTAATGCTTCGCCCATTTTTTCCTGATCCACTTTTGTCTTTGGCTCAATCGCAACATCGATAACAGGATCGGGAAATATCATCCGCTCGAGCACGACCGGATCATCTTCGACAGTCAGCGTATCGCCGGTACGCGTTTGCTTTAAGCCGATCGCTGCGACGATATCGCCGGTGAATGCCTGATCGACTTCTTCCCGATGATTTGCGTGCATTCGCAAAATTCGTGCGATGCGTTCTTTTCTATCCGTATTGACATTATAGACATACGAGCCGGACGATAGCACTCCTGCATAGACGCGGAAGTACGTTAACCTCCCTACAAAAGGATCGCTCATAATTTTAAAAGCAAGCGCTGTAAACTTCTCCGAGTCGCTCACCATTCTGATCACATCGTCGTGGCGATGCGGATGATGTCCATGCACTTCACCCTTATTAATATCGAGCGGCGACGGCAGAAAATCCACGACGGAATCCATCAGCTGCTGCACGCCTTTATTTTTAAATGAAGAGCCGCACAGCACGGGAACGATGCTTGCTTTAATCGTTGCACGCCGAAGGACAGTACGAACCTCCTCCGGTGAAATTTCTTTTCCTTCGAGATAATTTTCAAGAAGCGTATCGTCTTCATCCGCAACAGCTTCGAGCATCTTCACGCGGTATTCATTAGCACGCGCACGAAGTTTTTCCGGAATTTCAATCTCTTCCCACGTCAGACCCTGGTCATGATCATCATACATTCTGGCCTTCATCGTAATAAGATCGATGAGGCCGGCAAACATCTCTCCCTCGCCTACAGGCAGTTGAACGGGAACAGCATTTGCTGCGAGACGCGACTTCATCATCTGCACAACGCCGAGGAAGTCTGCACCTGCACGGTCCATTTTATTGACAAATGCAATGCGCGGAACACCGTATTTATCCGCCTGACGCCAAACCGTTTCCGACTGAGGTTCTACGCCGCCGACAGAGCAGAACAAAGCTACAGCGCCGTCCAGAACCCGCAGCGAACGCTCGACTTCGATTGTAAAATCGACATGACCCGGAGTATCAATGATATTGATTCGATGTTGATGCCAGAAACACGTAGTTGCAGCGCTCGTAATTGTAATACCGCGTTCTTTTTCCTGTTCCATCCAGTCCATAGTTGCAGCGCCGTCATGCACTTCACCGATTCGATGAAGTTTTCCCGTGTAAAACAGAATACGCTCCGTCGTCGTCGTTTTTCCGGCATCGATATGAGCCATGATGCCGATATTTCTAGTTTTTTCTAAAGAATACTCTCTGGGCATAAATCGCCGTTCTACTTGCCTTTTTCGACTGAACCAATAATAGATGTACACTACCCTGCGAAAGAAAGGGTGAGCGCGACAAACTTTTTATTACCACTTATAATGTGCAAACGCTTTATTTGCTTCCGCCATGCGGTGGACATCATCTTTTTTCTTAATTGCTCCACCCTCACCGGCAGCAGCAGCAAGCAACTCAGATGCAAGCTTTTGCGCCATCGATTTTTCCGAGCGTGCTTTGGCGTACGTAATAAGCCAACGGATTGCAAGAGCGGTTCGCCGCTCGTGGCGAACTTCTGTAGGAACTTGATATGTAGCACCGCCGACACGACGAGCACGAACTTCAATCAACGGCGAGGCGTTATCCATTGCTTTACGGAAAACATCCAATGGATTCTTTTCCGTCTTCGCACCGATTTGCTCCATCGCGGTATAAAGGATTCCTCGTGCCGTATGCTTTTTCCCGCTCAGCAAGAGACTATTGATGAACCGGGAAACCAGGGCATCATTGAACTTCGGATCTGTAATAACACGTCGTTTTGTTGCTCGTTTTTTTCTCATCGATTTGCTTATTGCTTAGGTTTCTTTGCCCCGTACTTGGAGCGTGCTTGTTTACGATCTTGTACACCTTGAGTATCTAGAGTACCGCGAATAATATGATAGCGAACGCCGGGAAGATCTTTTACTCTTCCGCCGCGAATCAATACAATAGAGTGCTCCTGAAGGTTATGACCTTCACCGGGGATATATGCCGTTACTTCGATGCCGTTCGTCAGGCGGACACGCGCTACTTTCCGGAGCGCGGAATTCGGCTTCTTTGGAGTTGTTGTGTACACTCTCGTGCAGACACCCCGTTTCTGAGGATTTCCACTGAGCGCCGGAGACTTGCTCTTCCATTTAATTTTTTCCCGGCTCGTTCGAATTAACTGATTAATTGTTGGCAACGCTCATACTCCATAATAATAAACAACTTCAATGAATTGAAGCTTTGAAAGATAACAAAATCTCTTCAGTAAGTCAATATGATTTTATCTATTATAAAAAGATTTTAACTTTTCATTCCCTACAAAGCTACCTTTGATTTCTTCTTCGCCTTTTTAGGTTCCTCTTCGATTTCTACAGTCTGGCTTTCGGTTTCAACTTCAACCTTTTCCCGCGGATGCTCAAGAATATCTTCAGGAGATTGAAGGATAAGATCCCGGTACTTCTTCTGTCCTGTACCCGCCGGAATAAGATGTCCCATGATAACATTCTCTTTCAATCCGAGGAGATGATCTAACTTGGCTTCAATAGCTGCGTCTGTAAGAACCTTTGTGGTCTCCTGGAAAGAGGCTGCGGAGATCCAGCTGTCCGTTGTCAACGAAGCCTGTGTTATGCCTAATAAAATCGGCTCGGAAGTTGCAGGTAAAGAGTCGCGGAATTCTATAACCTTTTTATTCTTTTTCTTCAGATCGATATTGACTTCACGCTCTGTTTTGCGGGATATGACCTGAGCGTTTTTGAATTTCGAATCTCCTTTGCTCATGACAACGACTTTTTCGATGAGCGAATCGTTTTCATCGTGCAATTTGCTCTTATCGATATGATCGCCTTCCAGATATTTCGTATCGCCCTGGTCGACGATACGAACTTTTTGCATCATCTGGCGCACGATCACCTCAATATGCTTGTCGTTTATTTTCACGCCTTGCATGCGGTATACTTCCTGAATTTCGTTGACAAGATATTCCTGCACCGCAGTCGTACCTTTGATGCGTAAAATATCATGCGGATCGATAGCGCCGGCACACAACCGTTCGCCGGCACGAATAACATCTCCTTCTTGAATCAAGAGGTGCTTGCCAAGCGGAATGAGATATGTCCGTTTATCCTGGCCGTCGTGACTTTGAACGAAAATTTCGCGCGAGCCTCGTTTTGTCTGACCGATGGAAACGATGCCGTCTATTTCTCCGACAACAGCGGGATCGCTCGGATGGCGTGCTTCGAAAAGCTCCGTCACACGGGGCAGGCCGCCGGTAATATCGCGTGTCTTTCCGATGTCGCGCGGAATCTTTACGAGAATCGAACCGGGTTGAATTGCTTCTCCATCATCAACACTTAAATGTGCTCGTGTCGGGACCGGATAAGATGCGACTCTCTGGCCTTTTGCATTGATCACGGCAAGACTTGGAACCAGCGTTTTATCGCGGCTGTCGATAACCACTTTCTGAATGTGACCCGTTTGTTCGTCCGACTCTTCACGGAAAGTGAGATTTTCTTTCATATCGACGTACTGCACCGTCCCTCCATGCTCGGAGACAATGACGGCGTTATACGGATCCCAATCGTAAATCATTTCGCCTTTGGCGACTTTTGCGCCGTCGCGCATCAACAGTGCCGCACCGTAAGGTACATCATACTTTGTGAGAATGCGGTTGTCCTGATCCAGTATATTGATCACGCCGCTTCGTCCGGAAACAACCAATCGATTTTCTCCGCTCTTACCGCTGTCGATAAATTTGACGCCGTCATATTTCAGATGGCCGTCGAATTTCGATATAATTTGCGATTGCGAAGCGATAAGACTTGCTGTTCCGCCGGTGTGGAACGTACGCAGCGTCAACTGTGTACCCGGTTCGCCGATCGATTGTGCGGCAATAACTCCGACAGCCAATCCCGGACCGACAAGGTTTCCGGAAGTCAAATCACGACCGTAGCATTTTGCGCAAACACCGCGGCGAGAATCGCACGTTAAGACCGAACGAATAAGAACCGTTTCAATTGAAGTTTCGGAAACTCGCTGTGCGCTTTCTTCGTCGATCAGTTCTCCCGATGCGACGATTACTTCATTCGTCAGCGGATCAATTACATCCTGAGATGCAACACGGCCGACAATTCTCTCCATCAGCGGTTCTTTTATATCTTCCGCTTCCTTTAATGCACCTGTTTCGACTCCCTGAATCGTGCCGCAATCTATCTCTGCAATAATAGCATCTTGCGCAACGTCGATCAAACGCCGCGTGAGATATCCGGCATCGGCCGTTTTCATAGCGGTGTCCGCCAGACCTTTACGCGCTCCGTGCGTCGAAATAAAATATTCGAGAATCGACAACCCTTCGCGGAAATTCGCAATAATAGGATTTTCAATCAATTCACCGGTCGCCCCGGAGAGGCTCTTTTGGGGTTTTGCCATCAATCCGCGCATGCCCGCAAGCTGACGGACCTGTTCTTTGGATCCGCGTGCGCCGGAATCGACCATCATATAAAGCGAATTGAATCCATCTTTATCTCTTTGCAAAGCTTCGAACAACCGGTCGGCTATGCGGCTTGTAACGCGCGTCCAGATATCGATCACCTTATTGTAGCGTTCGCCATTTGTTATAAATCCGCGGAAATACTGGGATTCGACATTCTCAACATCATGCTGCGCTTTTACAACGAGTTCGTTCTTCTCTTTCGGGATGACGACATCGCCGATTGAAACAGAAAGGCCTCCTTTGGTGGCGTATGTAAATCCGAGGCTTTTCATTTTGTCGAGGAATTGCGCCGTGACAAGATTTCCGCATTGGCGGAAAACCGTTGCAATAATCTGCACCAATCGTTTCTTGTTTAATAGTTCATTGACGAAAGGAATATCGACCGGTACGATTTGGTTAAAAACAACGCGGCCGGTAGTCGTTTCGATTAATTCATTTTTAACGCGGACTTTAATGCGCGCATGCAGTCCGAGTCTCGCTTGATCAAACGCAATAATCACTTCATCAGGTGAAGAGAATATTTTTCCTTCACCGGCATCGCCGCTCTTTGATTTGGTCAGATAATAACAGCCGAGCACCTGATCCTGCGTGGGAGTGACAATCGGTGCGCCGCTCGCAGGAGAAAGGATGTTATGGCTCGAGAGCATAAGCATGCGCGCTTCGAGCTGAGCCTCATACGAGAGCGGTACGTGCACAGCCATCTGATCGCCGTCGAAGTCGGCATTGAATGCTGTACACACCATCGGATGAATACGGATAGCTTTGCCTTCGACAAGAACCGGCTGAAATGCCTGAATGCCCAGTCTATGCAGCGTAGGTGCACGGTTGAGGAGAACCGGATGTCCATCTATAATATTTTCCAAAATATCCCAGACTTCGGGTCCTTTTTTATCGACCATTTTTTTGGCGCTCTTGACGGTCTTTACCAAACCGCGTTCAATCAGTTTGCGGATAATGTGCGGCTTGAATAATTCCACCGCCATGTCCTTAGGCAAACCGCACTGATGAAGCTGCAATTCCGGTCCCACGACGATGACCGAACGGCCGGAATAATCGACACGTTTGCCGAGAAGATTTTGACGGAAGCGGCCTTGCTTCCCTTTCAGCATATCGGAAAGCGACTTCAAAGCACGATTGTTATCGGAACGGACGGCATTCACGCGCCGCGAATTGTCGAACAGGGAATCAACCGCTTCCTGCAGCATCCTTTTTTCATTGCGCAGAATAACTTCAGGAGCTTTGATTTCAATCAGCCGTTTTAATCTGTTGTTGCGGATAATAACACGGCGGTACAAGTCATTTAAATCCGACGTTGCAAAACGCCCCCCTTCCAGCGGAACCAGCGGGCGCAGTTCCGGCGGGATGATCGGAACAACATCCATGACCATCCACTCGGGTTTGTTTTGAACTCCTTCTGCAGGATTCCGGAACGATTCGACAACACGCAGCCGTTTCAATGCGTCCTGTTTCTTTTGGACGGATGTTTCCACTGCAAGCTGAGAACGAAGTTCATCCGCGAGAATGTCCACATTGACACGCCTGAGCAATTCTTTAATCGCATCGCCGCCCATTTTGGCAATAAACTTCTTCGGATTATCGTCGTCAAGTTCCTGATTCTCCGGCGGAAGCGATTCCAGAATTTCGAGATATTGATCTTCTGAAATCAGGTCGAGCTTCTGCAGTCCGGTCGTTCCCGGATTCACGACAACGTACGCTTCGTAGTAAATGATCTTTTCAAGTTCTTTCCCTGCGATGCCGAGAATGGTGCCGATCTTGCTCGGGACGGAACGGAAATACCAGATATGGACTACCGGAACTGCGAGAGAGATGTGCCCCATCCGTTCACGGCGGACGCTTTTTTGGGTCACTTCAACGCCGCAGCGATCGCATGTAATTCCTTTATAGCGGATTCGTTTATATTTGCCGCAATGACATTCCCAATCGCGGACGGGGCCGAAAATTTTCTCACAAAACAAACCGTCTTTTTCCGGCCGGAACGATCTGTAATTGATCGTTTCAGGCTTTGTTACCTCGCCGTGAGATCTGCTCAGTATCATATCCGGCGATGCAAGACTGATCGTTATTTTCGAAAAACTCTTTTTTACTGCTTCTTGCGATGCAAAAGGCATAATGCCTCCATTTATTCCATCATAAAATTATTCATGCTGTGATAAAAGACCTTCGGCCTTTCATCACTCAATTTTTACTTCCAGTCCGAGTCCCTGAAGTTCCCGCACAAGAACATTAAAGGATTCAGGAATATTCGGTTCAGGCAAATTTTCACCTTTGACGATTGCTTCATAGACCTTCGCCCGGCCGACAACATCGTCCGATTTAACGGTGATAATTTCCTGCAGGACATGCGAGGCACCGTATCCTTCGAGTGCCCACACTTCCATTTCTCCGAAACGCTGACCGCCAAACTGCGCTTTGCCTCCGAGAGGCTGCTGCGTAATAAGCGAGTATGGTCCAATTGAACGCGCGTGAATTTTATCGTCGACCATATGAGAAAGTTTCATCATATAAATGTAGCCGACTGAAACCTCCTGGTCGAACAGGTCGCCAGTGCGGCCGTCGATCAATACCGATTTTGATGCTTTGTCCAATCCGGCTTTTTCCAGATAATCCTGAACTTCTTCCCACTTAGCGCCGTCGAAAATCGGGGAAGCGAACTTCAAGCCGAGTTCATGGCCTGCCCATCCAAGCGCCACTTCGAACAATTGTCCAAGGTTCATGCGCGAGGGAACGCCGAGCGGATTGAGAACGATATCGACCGGGCGTCCGCTGGGCAAGAACGGCATATCTTCCACCGGAACGATCGTCGAAACAACGCCTTTATTTCCGTGACGTCCGGCCATTTTATCACCGACCTGCAATTTTCGTTTTTTTGCTACATACACTTTCGCCAATTGCACAATGCCAGGAGCCAGTTCATCGCCTAATTGAACCTTGTTCTTTTCATGGCGATACAACTCTTCAATCTCTGTTTGTTTCTGCCGGTAATTTTCAATAATACGAACGACGATATTATGTCTGCGTTTTTCGTCAACCCATTCCTGCGAATAATCCAGTTTACTAAGATCAGTCATCTGCTGGAACGTATCTTCCTTAAACGTCACTCCTGCACGAATGACAACCGTTCCATCCGTATCGCGGATACCGATAGACTTTTCGCCGGCAAGAACTTGATCCAGCTTCCGTCCAAGTTTTTCATGCAGATCGTTCAGATCTTTGCGATTCGCTCGATCGAGAGCTTCGAGTTTCTTTTTATCCTCTTTCTTGCTCTCCGTATCTTTCTTTTTGCGGCTGAACAACTTTGTCGAAATCACAATTCCCTTCATGCCCGGAGGCGCCTTGAGGGAAGCATCTTTGACATCGCCGGCTTTTTCACCGAATATGGCTTTGAGTAATTTTTCCTCCGGTGTCGGATCTGTTTCGCCCTTTGGCGTTATTTTTCCTATCAGAATATCGCCTTCGTTCACTTCCGCGCCGATTCGAATGATGCCGTTTTCATCGAGATCTTTTGTCGCTTCCTCGCTGACATTCGGAATTTCGCGCGTCAGCTCTTCTTCGCCGCGTTTTGTATCCCTCACCTGCAGTTCGAATTCTTCGATATGGACAGAAGTAAACACATCTTCTGCAACGATCCGTTCGCTGATAATAATAGCATCTTCAAAGTTATACCCGCGCCAGGGCATGAACGCTACGAGGACGTTACGGCCAAGAGCGAGTTCGCCGATTTCAGTGGCACACCCGTCGGCAAGCACTTCTCCTTTTTTAAAGCGGTAGCCTTCATGAACCACCGGCTTCTGGTTGATGCATGTATCCTGGTTGGTGCGGAGGAATTTTGTAAGTTTATATTCAACACGGCGTTTATCGTCGAAACTGACGATAGCCTCCGTGCTGTTTTCGTCGACTTCGTAAAGAACGACAAGACTGTCGCCGTTGACGCTTTCCACAACACCGCTGCGTTCGGCAACGACAATAGAGCGCGAATCGCGTGCAATTTTTTCTTCCAAACCGGTTCCAACGATCGGCGATTCCGGGCAGAGCAGCGGAACAGCCTGGCGCTGCATATTCGATCCCATCAAGGCACGGTTTGCATCATCATGCTCGAGAAACGGAATCAATGCCGCTGCAGCGCTGACAATCTGATTCGGAGCAACGTCCATATATTCAATTTTGATCGGTTCCACAACCGGATAATCGCTCTGGAAACGGGCTTTGACGCGTTCTTCGAGAAACTTGCCTTTCTCGTCAATCGGCGTATTTGCCTGGGCAATCGTTACTTCGTCTTCCCGTTCCGCAGTGAGGAATTCAATCTCTTCGATAATTTTGCCGTTCTTCACTTTGCGGTACGGTGTTTCGATAAAACCGAAATCGTTAATACGCGCGTGAATACATAAGGACGAGATAAGACCGATATTCGGTCCTTCCGGCGTTTCAATCGGGCAGAGGCGGCCGTAATGCGTATAGTGTACGTCACGGACTTCAAAGCCGGCGCGTTCGCGCGTCAAACCGCCTGGTCCAAGAGCGGAGACGCGCCGTTTATGCGTCATCTCGGAGAGCGGATTTGTTTGATCGAGGAATTGCGATAATTGGTTCGTTCCGAAGAACGCATTAATAACACTCGTGATTGTGCGCGCATTCACCAAATCCTGCGGCGCAATTGTCTCTGCATCGCGCAGATTCATGCGCTCCCGGATAGTGCGTGTCATTCGCGACAGGCCTATATTGAACTGCTGGGCAAGCTGTTCTCCGACGGTTCGGACGCGGCGGTTGCCGAGGTGATCGATATCGTCGACGTTCCGCTTTCCTTGCTGCAAATCGATAAGATATTTAACGATCGCAACGATATCTTCCTTCGTCAAGACCGTCACATCCTCGCCGATTTCCAGATTCAATTTAATATTCATGCGATGCCGTCCGACATCGCCGAGATCGTACCGTTTCGGATTAAAGAACAGCCGGTCGATAAGATTCTTAGCCGTATCCAGATCGGGCGCTTCGCCGGAACGCAGCTGCTGGTAAATCGTTTCGAGAGCATCTTCGGAAGAACGGGCAGAATCTTTCAGTATCGTGTTGGCAATAACCGATCCGGAGGTCGCTTCCTCCGATTTTAAAAATCGGATTTTCTTGATGGAAGCTTTTTTGATCTGCTTGATATGCTCTTCGGTCAATTTTGCATCTTTGGTGATGAAAATTTCACCCGTCTTTTTATCGAACACATCGCTGCAAACTTTCCGGTCGACATACTCTTTTAGATCGACCTTTGCGACATCGACTTCCTCGACGAGATTGAACAGATCGAGAATTTCGTCGTCGGAAGAGTACCCGAGCGCACGCAGCAATGTTGTAACAGGGAATTTCTTTTTCCTGTCGATGTACGCATACATCACATTATTGATATCGGTTGCAAATTCCACCCATGAACCGCGGAACGGAATAATGCGCGCCGAATACATCATGGTTCCGTTCGGGTGGACGGATTCGCCGAAAAAGACACCCGGCGAACGATGCAGTTGGCTGACAACGACGCGTTCAGCACCGTTGATGATAAAAGTACCGCGGTATGTCATTGCAGGAAGATTCCCGAGGTACACTTCCTGCTCGATTGTATCCGTAAAATCTTTTCCGCCTTCTTTTTTTGCAGAGAGCCGGAGTTTTGCTTTGAGCGGAACAGCGAATGTCAGCCCGCGTTCCTGGCACTCGACGACGGAATACTTCGGTTTTTCGACGTAGTATTCTAAAAATTCAAGTAAGAAATTTTCCCGGGCGTCCATAATCGGGAAATTCATTTCAAATACCTGCTGCAAACCGAGTTTTTTGCGCCGATGCGGCGGCACATCCGCCTGCAAAAAATTGCTGAACGAATCGATTTGGACGTTTAGCAGGTCGGGAGTTTCAATCACCGATGGGATACGTGCGAACGACACGCGTTCGCTTCTTCCGTTGGATTGGCTCTTCAACGTCACCACTCCTTTTATATTGTGTTGTATAAATCATCCCGGCATACAACATCCGGGAAAATTCGTAAAATGCTGAATTTTAATGCAGCGTTTTTATAGATGTAGAGAGGCGGCCGAAGCCGATTCTTTTAATATCCCCGAGGATATAAATCATCGGCTTTGCCCTCTTCACTTTTTTCCATTCTCAACTGCAAACAAGAATGAATACCGGCGTGCGTTACTTTAATTCGACTGCCGCACCGGCTTCTTCAAGTTCTTTTTTCAGCTTTTCAGCTTCGTCTTTCGATACCCCTTCTTTGACGGCCTTCGGCGCGCCGTCAACAAGATCCTTGGCTTCTTTCAAGCCGAGACCGGTTGCAGCACGAACGACTTTGATAACATTGATTTTTTGCGCTCCGGCAGATTTCAGTTCGACCGTGAACTCGGTCTTTTCCTCTACAGCAGCGGCAACAGGTGCGGCAGCGGCGGCACCCATCATCATCGGGGCAGCAGCGGTAACACCGAATTTGTCTTCAAGGGCCTTCTTTAATTCAACGGCTTCGAGAAGTGTGAGTTTTTCTATTTTTTCGACTATTTCAGCAACGACTGACATTGTTGTTTCTCCTTAATAAATTTAATTCACTATTCTTGATCTTGAGTTATGCGGCCTTTTTCTTCTCGATGGCATCGAGCAAGTATACGATATCGCGGCCGACCGCGTTGACAGCTCCAACAACACCGGAAATTGGCGACTGCAAACTTCCGAGAATTGACGCGATAATTTCTTTTCGCGTCGGCATGCCGGCAAGTTCTCCGAGCCTCGAACCATCGTAGACTTGTTTTTCTATGACGGCGACCTTGAGACGAAACTTGCCTGCTTTCTCGGAAAATTTCTTGATGATTTTTGCAGGCGCAGATGGATCGTCGTACGTATATGCAACGCCTGTCGGGCCTGCGAGTTTTTCGAATACACGATCATAACCGGTCAGATGTTCCAGCGCTTTGCGTACGAGCGTATTCTTCACAACGGTATATTCGACACCGTTTTTCCGGAATTCACGGCGCAGATCCGTTTCTTCTGCCACCGTCAACTTCGAAAAATCTGCGAAGTATATCGCAACCGCGCGCGAGGCCTTTTCTGCAACCTCTGCAATGATCGCTTCTTTTTCACTTCGTTTCATAGTTTCCCTTTTCCAATTTGTCTGCTTGCTGAATGAGAAGCTCCCCCGATTTATCGGGAGACATTCAACAGGTCAAGAGACAATGAGTGCGTAATTTTTTTTATCGTCCGACAAGTTCGGCACGGTCGATATGCACGCCCGGACCCATCGTGGTCGACAATGCAATACTTTTCACATACTGACCCTTTGCTGTTGCGGGTTTTAACCGTATGATCGTTCCGAGGAACGTATTGATATTATCGACGAGCTTTTCTTTTTCAAAACTTGCTTTACCGACTGTCGCATGCACGATGCCGTCTTTGTCGACACGAAATTCGATTTTACCGGCTTTCACTTCTTTAACAGCCTTAGCGACATCCGCCGTTACCGTTCCGCTCTTCGGATTAGGCATCAATCCGCGGGGACCGAGAATTTTTCCAAGCTTTCCAAGATCGCCCATGACATCGGGAGACGCGATGATGACATCGATATCCGCCCAGCCCTGCTGTATCTTTTCAAGATAATCCTTAAAGCCGACATGATCGGCGCCTGCCGCTCTTGCTTCTTCATCTTTCGGCGGCTTGGCAATAACCAGAACACGGACATCTTTTCCGATACCATGCGGCAGAGCGACCGTTCCGCGTATTGCCTGATCCGCTTTTTTCGGATCTACACCGAGGCGTACGGCAATATCCACAGCTTCCGCAAATTTGGCGCTTGCCGTCTGCTTTACGATCTCGACAGCATCGGCAATCGTGTAATCTTTCGGTTGAACTTTGGCTGCAACAGCCCTAAAACGTTTGCTTTGTTTTTTCATACTTTCGACTCCACACTTTATCCTTCAACGGTAATGCCCATGCTGCGCGCTGTTCCCGCAACCATGCTCATTGCCGTGTCTATCGTTGCCGCGTTGAGATCGGGCATCTTCAATTCAGCTATTTCTTTTACTTGCTTCTTCGAGACTTTGCCGATCTTATTGCGATTCGGTTCACCGGATCCTTTTTCGAGTTTTGCCGCTTTCAGAAGCAGAACGGCAGCCGGGGGTGTTTTTGTAATAAATGTAAACGACTTATCGCTGAAAACCGTAATAACGACCGGTATAATGAGCCCTTGTTGTTCTTTTGTGCGCGCGTTGAATTGCTTGCAGAACTCCATAATATTGACGCCTTTTTGGCCAAGCGCAGGGCCGACCGGCGGCGCGGGATTTGCCGCTCCCGCAGGAATCTGTAATTTGATATAACCAGTTATTTTCTTTGCCATTCTCTACCTCTTCATAAATCGAATAGTTTATTTTTCCAATTCCACTTGCGAGAAATCGAGCTCGACAGGTGTTTTCCGTCCAAAGATACTGACCATGACTTTCACTTTGAGCTTTTCGGAATTGACTTCCTGAACAAAGCCGTTGAAATTATTAAACGGTCCTTCCGTTACCTTTACAGCATCGCCGACATGGAACGGTATATCGAAAATTTCCCGTGCTTCCTCTTTTTGCTCCATCTTGCCGATCAAACGGCGCACTTCTTCGGGATGCAGCGGAGCGGGATTATTCTTGTCCGGTACAAAGCCCATTACCGAAGGGCACTCAAGTATCAAATGCGTCGATTCTTTATCGAGTACGGCTTCGACAAGGACATATCCGGGAAAGAAATTTTTTACACGCGACTTCTTCTTCCCGTCTTTGATTTCAAAAACTTTTTCCGACGGAATCATCACGTTGCTTACTTTTTCTTGCAGCGCAACACGAGCGATTTCGGCGTCAAGATAGGTCTTTACCTTTGTTTCATGACCTGAATATGTTCGTACAACGTACCAGCGTTTATTCAATGTTTTTCTCGCTTCTTCTTTAAAGAATCGCGTTGAGCATTCCACTGACTGCGAAGTCGACGACCCATGCAAATGCCGCAATGGCAAGCGTGATAATAATGACAATTTTGGTCGATTCCGTCAGTTCCTCTTTTGATGGCCAGGTCACTTTCTCCATTTCTTTTCGAATATCAATGAAAAAATTGACGATTTTTTCTTTCATAGATTTTTGTTCTCCTCTTGAATTTCCACTGCCCGTTCCAATCTCTTCCGCACGTGAGGAGGGAGTCGAACCCCCAACCTGCGGTTTTGGAGACCGCTGCTCTGCCAATTGAGCTACTCACGTATGAATCGCTCTTTGAAGCGACGACTTACTTCGTCTCCTTGTGAGAGGTTCGCTTGTTGCACCATGGACAGAATTTTTTATATTCGACTCTTCCGGTTTGCTTTTTTTTATTCTTCGTCGTCGAATAGTTCCGGCGTTTACACGCCGTGCATTCAAGTGTAATAATGTCGCGCACGTTTTGTTCCTTCTATACAAGAATACTATATTCAATTCACATCAAGCCTTACGCTTGCTGCATTTGAGAGCTTGCGATCGGGATTGAACCGATGACCTCTTCCTTACCAAGGAAGTGCTCTACCAACTGAGCTACGCAAGCGACCTACTTGTTCTTCCTCGATGAACTGCTCGTTCCTGCTTCGCTTGAGCGGGAGACGGGACTCGAACCCGCGACCAACAGCTTGGAAGGCTGTGACTCTACCAACTGAGTTACTCCCGCATCAGAATTAAGAAGTAAGAGTTAAGAATGAAGAATGCTAATCTAAAATCGCTTTTTATTTTTTTATTCTGCATTCTTAAATCTGCAATCTGAATTCTTCCGTGGGTAGGGAAGGATTCGAACCTCCGAAGGCATAAGCCGTCAGATTTACAGTCTGATGCGTTTAACCGCTTCGCTACCTACCCGCATTCATACGTTCGAGCTGGCGATCGGATTTGGACCGATGACCTGCTGATTACAAATCAGCTGCTCTACCNNTACCAGCTGAGCTACGCCAGCATTGCATAATTCTTTTCAAATAACAAATGTTCCGCTGCTCTCCGCTTTCGAAAAGCAGAACGTTCCTCATTCACATCTTTCATACATCATGCAGTCTGAACTCGAGTCGTTCAAATGCATACGATACAACACACCAAAGCATTCCTGACGGCGGTTCGCAGCCGAACGGAACCGCAGTTATGCCGACCCCGACTTTATGGAAAAATCGCAAGGCCCACGGAATGCCGAGCTTTAAATATAGAAAAAATTTGCAAATAGTCAATGGAAGAAAAACGGATTTTTTTAGCACCCAAAAAAACCTTTCGACATCTACGTGATCATAAAAAGCGCCTCTTTTTAAGACGAAATCAACGTCTTAAGGGTTCCGCCTGCGGGTGCACTTGAAGCCATCGAAGCGTTCCGTAGTACATCATCGACTTATAATCCTCGAAATCCTTAACAATAATGTCATCGGGTGTCCACGGACGGATCGAAACTGTCAATAGCTGATAATGCACGTTCTCCTGCGGCAGACTCAGCCGCACAAGCATGCCGTACGGTGTCGATTGAATAGCTGCAGGAAAATCCGCCACTATACGGCCATCAATGAATACAGGATGATCCGGAAGAGATTTGAAAACGAAATCACTTAGCATTTCCCTCCACCGTTCTTGAATCACTTCCGGACTAAACGGCAGATCATGCTCAAATTTGTCAAGTTCGGCAAGAAATGCATCAATGCTGGGACGGCATCGCTCCAGCAGCCAGGGACATGTTCGCTGCATCTGCACGAAATACCATGAACGATTCTTGAGTAATTGATAATCGAGAATAGTTACATCGGGCCGCTGTCGTTCGACATATCGATAATAAATAGAAGGAGACACAAAATAATCCCAGAGACCCGAGAAGACAAGCGCGTGTTGAGGAAGATTTTTCATGATCGATTGCGTAAAATCTTCCGGTAAATAATTAGAACTTTGATCGACACGCGCATAATTATGCTGTATCTGCACAGCCGGAAAAACTGCAAGTACAATTGCTGCCGCAAAAGGTTTCCAGCTGCGCTTCTGAACAAACCAGATGGCTGCACTCAAAAAACCGGCAGCACAAAACAGACCAAGCGCAAAATAGGAAAGCAAAAAATAGGAATCGATGTCAAAGATATCATAATTGAGAGCATAAACAAAATTTCCNNAGGATCAGCAGAATCAAAAAAATAAAAAACTTGCGGCGGGTTCGGAACAGAACCGCCGCACCAAGAAAAATAAAGGGCAGAATAATCCAATGAAACTCGTTCGGCAGATCGTTCACATACCATGCGAATTGTTTCTCCGCAACTTCCAGTCCCTTGAACATCCAGACACGAAACTGCCTCCCGCTGACATGCCAGATCAGCCTTTCGAATGTTGCCGGATGCCCCCAGTCCAGCAAGGGAACATGTGAAGCGCGTAATGGCAGGTACACATAGATCGACAGACCTAACGCGAAGAAAAACCCAAAGAGAGCCGCTTTTTTTAAAAAGTCCGATCGCAGATCAATCTTGGCAAAGAGATAGTATGCAACACCGGGAAGGAGCAGAAGCGTCGTCATATGATTCCCAAAACTTAACCCCATGAGAAACATACAAAGCACCAGCCATCGAGATGCAGAAAAAATATCCTGCGTGTGAATTCCTTTGATCAAAGTATAGAATATAAGATTCAGAAAAACCATATGCAGCGCATAGACTTCAATGGCAGTGGATTGAGACCATACCGTCGAGGCAAACCCATAGACAAGAGCCGCGCAAAGAGCGGCACCTTGTTCGACTCTCCTGTCGGCTGCTTTTTTTCCCGTCATAAATGAAAATAAATTCCGGATCGTTAAAAAGAAAACCGATACAGCAAGAGAAACAAGCATTGCGTTATATATATTGACGCGCAGTATGACGGGAGCCGGGATTGGAAGGGAGACAATGAATCGCCCCAGGATCGTAAAGATCGGATATCCGGTCGGATGGCCGATGCCCAGTGTCGCAAGTACCGTAGAAAGTTCGCCGGAGTCGGTAAAACCAACCGTCGGACACATCGTGTTCAGATAGACAACAGCCGTCCCGGCAAAAAGAAAAACAACCGATGCTGTATTACTGCAGATAATTTTTTTAATCACTTCGCTCGACTTCCTGTTCTTTCAAAATCATTTATAAAATATAAAAAAAAGACGAAATTTCATCGGCTTTGGATCCATGAAATTTGACTGCTTATCACTGCTCACCCTTCCCTGTATCCAGAGATTTATTCTCTCTCTTGCATCCCATGGATGATCAGCGGCAGAAGGCAGCCCTGTATTTTAGACACATCCATTAGTTTGGAAAATATTGGGGAATATTGTTTTTCCGCCATTGATTGAGTATGTTTAACGAAGAAAAATGATTATTGCTGATTGAACAAACCGCGTCTCGAGAGATAAAAACGGGTGCATTGTTCATCGCTTCGGAAGGGATGCTCGGTTCAAGAAACGATCTGCCCTTGTCCTCATCAATAACAATGTGAATGAAGAAAGCAGCTGCAAAGCATGGTTAAACATCTCGGAATTGTCGGCGCAGGTCAATTGGGAACAGCGCTCGCAAAGCTTGCAATACTCAACAACATTGAGATACACCTCTATGATATTAATGAAACAATTCTCCGCCGTTCGATAGAACAGATCAAATCCGATTTTCGACAGGCCGTTCAGCAAAAAAATCTTTCTTCGGAACAATCTCTTGCTGCACTTGAACTGTTAAAAACAAGGACGAGCCTGCCCGATCTCGGCCACTGTGATATTATTATTGAAGCTGTCGTTGAAGACGCCCGTGTCAAAAAGGATCTCTTCAAGCACCTCGACGCCGACAACAAGATTGCAACGATACTTGCAACCACTTCTCCCTCCATGCTCGTTTCATCGGTCGGCTCAGCCGCCCGATATACGGAAAGAATTATCGGTTTCCATTTCTTCGGGCAGGCAGCTTCCTCTGAACTTGTCGAGATCATTCCCAATATCAATACACCGGCCGGCATTATCAATGATGCGGCCGCATTGATCCGGATGATCGGAAAAACATCCGTGATCGTTAAAGACATCCCCGGCGCGATTGTTGAGCGGACATCGCATATTATTTACAATGAAGCTCTCTGTCTTTCAATAGATCAGACCGCCGGCGAGGGCCAAATCGATAACCTTGTCCGGCAGAACATGGGACTGCCCCTCGGTCCGTTTCAAAAAATGGACGTTGTCGGAATCGACACGGTTCTCGCAACCGGAGAATCGATCTACGATCAAAGTAACGGCGATCCCCGTTTTCGGCCTCCGGGGATCATCCGTCAGATGGTCGAAGCCGGATTGACGGGGCAAAAAAACGGCAAAGGTTTTTACCGGTACGGGAATCCACAGTGACTTTATTCCATGGAAGCAATCCATTGAAAACAAAATCGAAAATAGGAACAAAAAAAGCGAAGAAGAACGAGCCGCACAGCCGGTCTTTGACATCCGACATTTCACATCAACCCGGACCGGAAAAACCTATCGCCGTCATACTCGGCGAATCCCCTATGGTTGAAGTGTTCGCAGAACTTTGCACCGCGCATGGATACCGGGTCGCTGCGGCATTGAATAATACTCCGACCGGCATCGATATGATCCGGGATATCCCCGCACAGGCATCCGTCGCAATTGAACTGACGAATCTTGATCTTGAACTTAAAAAGAAAAATCTCGAGCGGTTGAGCGGTGCCGGATCACCGTCAATGCCGATCCTCAGTTCATCGATCACAGTTACGGCTACGGAACAAAGTCTCTGGATTGAACGCCGGCATCGTCTCCTCGGCATCGCCGCATTCCCTACGCTTCTGGCAAAACCGCTTATGGAAGTCGCACCGACGATTTTTTCGCCAAAGGAAACAGTCGAGGCTGCGGCCTATTTTTTTCAAACGCTTGGAATCGGAACTGAGATCGTGCAGGATCGCATCGGCATGGTCATCCCCCGCATCCTCTGCCGGCTGGTCAATGAAGCCCTGTTTGCAGTAATGGAAGATCATGCAGCGCCGCAGGATATCGATAAGGCTGTTCAAATCGGCATAGGACTGCCGGCCGGACTGATCGGATGGGCAGAGCGGATCGGATGGTCTCAAATCTGCGCGGTACTTGATGCAATATATAACGATACACACGAGGAACGATACCGTGCAGCACCGCTGTTAAAACACATGGCGCTGACGGGAAATTGGTGGAACAAACAGGTATAAAAACGATATGATCGGAACACCTATGAAACTCAATATTCTTTATATCTGGTTGACTGCATTTGCCTCCATACTGAACGCCCAGCCGAAGCTGTCCCTCGACAAAAACGATATCGATCTCGGAATATTTTACAGCGGCGAGATTCGGCATGGCTCAGTCCACATTTCCAATATCGGCACAGATACTTTGAAAATATTTTCCGTACGTCCGCAATGCGGCTGCACGACGGTCAAGCAGCCGAAGGCATACCTCCTTCCGAATCAATCCGATGTGATCGAACTGGAATTCAATTCTTCAGGGTACAACGGGCAGGTACATAAGCTTGTGACAATATCGACAAACGATCCGGCAGCCCTGTCCATCGAGATCAAACTCCACGGCGAGGCTCGAGAAGACTTGGAACAGGAAGATCGCAATATGTGGCTCGGAGAAATTAATATGGATTCGACGGTCAGCCGCACTTTGATCTATCGAAACAAGTCGGCCAAACCATTGACCATTCAGAATGTCATTAGTTCGGCCCCCGCTCTGCATGTTCGGTGGACTAAAACGACATTGAAGCCGGAAGATTCGATATCGATCATCATCGATTTCAAACCCATTAAGACCGGTTTCGGCACAGAATATATTTGGCTGGAAACCGACAGCAAACATCAGCCGCGTATTGAGTCAAGAATATCATACATGGGGAAAAAATAGGAACGCGGTATGGTCAAACAAACGCTGAAAGAGATATCAATTCTTCTCGGCTGCGCCCTTCTTCTCTCATTTGCCCATACGCTGTTGAGCAGACAAGGCTTTTTTGCACCCGGCATTGCTCTAAGCAAAAAGGTTCCGGCAAAAAATCTTGAACTGATTACTCTATCGGAGGCAAAAGATCTTTTTAACAGCGGGTCCGTCCTCTTCATTGATGCCCGTCATGAATACGATTACAAACAAGGGGCTATCCGGGGCGCCGCCAATGTGCCTCTCGACGACTTTGATGCTCACCGTTCGTTTCTCGATAAAATTCCAAAAGAGAAGAGAATCGTCGTTTATTGCAGCGGCGAGCAGTGCGCTTCAAGCATGGAGCTTGCAGCTAAATTATCGGAATTCGGATTTACAAACATAAATATTTTCTTCGGAGGCTGGCAGGAATGGTCGTCGGCAGGACTGCCTGTGAGCAAATGATCTCTCTCTTAAAAAATACACTTTTCCTTTTTATTCTGCGGCTCCTCATCGGCGGTATGTTCACAGCAGCGGGTCTGGTGAAAATTGACAACATCGCGGCGTTTGAACAGGCTATCCTCCACTATCAACTGAGCGGCCCGGCATTAAGTACACTGATCGCTGCGGTTCTCCCCTGGCTGGAAATTGTGTGCGGACTCTGCCTCATTGTTGGAATTTTCCCTCGCTCGGCCGCCTTCATCCTTACCGCACTCCTGGCGTGTTTTACCCTCGCCGTTTTTTTCGCCATGGTTCGCGGACTCGACATTTCATGCGGATGCTTCTCCCAAGACCCGAACACGGAAAAAATCGGCTGGCTGAAAATTGCAGAAAACTGCGGACTCCTTCTGCTGAGCGCTCCGCTTCTCTTCTTCGATTCGGAAAAATATGCAATTCGGGATTTCCTGCGATCATCAGCCAAGAGCAAAAAAGCATCTTCGTAAACAGACAATTTCCGAATGCCCGACATTACCTTCGATATTGAAAATGCTCTTCGTTTGAAAGTACTGGAACAAGCCGACGCTGCGGAACTCTTTGCACTCATCGATACAAACCGCAGCCATCTCCGGCAATGGCTTCCTTGGATCGATGCCAACGCATCGATCAACGAGAGTGTGAATTTTATTCAGTCCGCAGAGCTTCAACAGAAGGAAAATTTGAGCTTCCAATGCGGCATCTATCATCAGAAAAAGCTTGCCGGGGTTATCGGATTCCACAGAATCGACTGGATTAATCGCATTACAGAAATTGGATACTGGCTCGGAGAAGAATATCAGGGGAAAGGTATTATGACAAAATCCTGTTTAACACTGGTCAATTATGCTTTTCTAAATTTCGGCCTGAATCGCGTCCAGATTCGATGTGCAAGCAAAAACTATCGAAGTCAGGCTGTCGTTCGACGTCTTGGATTTTTTGAAGAAGGCATACTTCAGCAGGCAGAGTTTCTGTATGACCACTATGTCGACTTGAGCATATACGGAATGACTGCCGATCGATGGAAAACGCAGTATCAATCCCGGACGAAGATATGACCATGGAATAACAACGGACATGCAGGGAGACGCCCCCCTTTTCTTTTTCAAAGCGTATTCCTATCTTAAAGCAAAGCTCACTCACTTAGATCGGGGTCTTTATGCAAGGATCTATAAATTTTATATTTCATCTGTTCGGATTCGGATTATTGATAACGGCCCTCATCGGCGGTCTCATGCTGGAAATGCAATTCCGGAGTGAACGGGAAATAAAACAAAAGATCTTTATCACTTCTATCATAAAAAAATTCGGCATCCTTTCCCCCTTTGTATCCCTGCTTATGCTGGCAACGGGAATCGGGAATATGTACAACATGTCCGGTCACTCGTTCCATTTCGAAGCCATACCCGCATGGCTTACGGCAAAAATTATTTTCTTTGCCGTGCTACTTGTCAACGGAGCCGTTCTGGGTCCTCTGCTCAGCAGAAAACGGACAAAGTTCTTAAAAACCATCGAAGAAAATATTTTTACGGAAAAAATCGGCTCCACATTGAAAACTTTCAACAGAAATGTATCCTTTTTTTATGCCGTGCAAATCCTTCTTGTCATAATCATCCTTTTCCTCTCCGTTTTCGGAACCGGGAAACATCCCGGAGCATTTTAATGAATGCTTTGCGCTCTGTATCCGGCACCCTCCTTCTCCTGTATGTTGTATTCCATCAGCAGATTTCCGCACAAGAGATATGGCAAGGGTCTCTTACTGCTGCTTGCGGCCGGCAAATTCCGTTCCGGCTTGTTCTCGACTTCAGGACACAGCCGCCGCAGGGATATTTTCTCAACGGCAGCGAACAAACTAAAATTCCGGAGATTTATTTCCGCACCGATTCGCTTGCATTGATTTTCTCAGAGTACAAAGCAGCTATGATCGGAACTTGGACCGGAAGCGCCTGGCACGGCTCTTTCTATAGATACCGCAGCGATACGACGGCTTACGAATTCTCCGCATTGCACGAAAAAAAGCCTTCTGCGGTAAAATCCGGGAATTCCGCTTTCGAAGGCAAGTTCAAGGTGTACCTCTTTGATAAAAAAACATGCGATAGTACGATGATGGCAAGTTTCTGGACTGCCGGCGACAGCGTTTATGGAACGTTCATAGCGCCGGACGGTGATGAGGGATTATTTGCCGGCATACGGCGGGAAGATACCATAACACTTTCCCGCTTCACCGGATGGCAGGCGTATCTGATGGAAATAGGGAATAAAAAAGGAATTTGGAAGGGAACCTTGACATCTCGCAGCGGCCCCCCGCAAGAATTCATGTTGACGCCGATCCAATCTCAAAGCGATTTTTTAAAGGAAGAAATATCGACAACGATGAAAGGGCCGAAAGACCGATTTTCGTTTTCGGGAACAACCGATGCCGGAGACACAATTTATTCCGATGGAACTCGATTCAATGGAAAAGCGGTGATCGTAGATATTATGGGTACATGGTGCCATAACTGCATGGATGCTGCACCGCTTCTCCAGGATCTCTATGCGGAATACCGGAACGAGGGACTTGAAGTCGTTGCATTGACTTTTGAAATCAGCAGCGATCCATCTCTCGCAAAAAAGAACATCTCGCTGTTTCGAAAACGTTACGGAATCACATATCCGATTCTCTATTGCGGAAGCACACAGGAAGCTAATATTACCGCCCGGCTTCATTCGCAGCTCAATAATTTTTCCGCATTTCCGACTGCCATTTTTATCGACAAACAGGGAACCGTACGTTTCATTCATGCCGGTTTTCATGGAAAGGGAACCGGCGGGGAATACCGGCATCAAGTTGACAAGTATTATTCGCTCGTCAAAACCATTCTTCACACAAAAAAAGAGGAATAACAATGGATCATTCACTCGTTACAACGAACATTCAGCTGGAAGGATACAAAGTCGTAAAAAATCTCGGTGTTGTCCGGGGAATTATAGTCCGCTCCCGGTCTCTTATCGGAAATATCGGTGCAGGATTCCAAATTCTCTTCGGCGGGAATATCAGTCTCTATACCCAGCTCTGCGAACAAACCCGGCGCGACGCCTACGAATTAATGATCCAGCACGCCCAGCAGCTCGGCGCCAACGCCATTCTTGCTTTTCGGTATGATGCCACGGAAATTGCCGGCGGCGTCACGGAAGTTTTAGCATACGGAACAGCGGTCGTCGTTGAGAAAAGCTGAAAATCGGGGCGTTTAAGTTTTTATTGAAGCTTTAAAAAACGAAGTCCATCCTGCTTCCGGCGGAATGGACTTGGTATTTAAAGACGATCAGTTTGAAAGTTATTCGAACCGAAGCGCTTCGATCGGATCGAGGTTGGACGCCTTCCATGCCGGATAAACTCCGAAGATGACTCCGACCAATGTCGTAATCGCAAAACCGATCAGCGCCCAATCGACAGGAAAAACGGCGGGCATATGGAATGCTATGGCGGCAATATTTCCGCCCAGTATGCCGATGATGATGCCGAATATTCCGCCGATCTGGCAGAGTACAACGGCTTCGACAATAAACTGACCGAGAATATTTGCGCGCCGCGCTCCAATCGCTTTACGAATGCCTATTTCCTTTGTACGCTCCGTGACGGAAACCAGCATAATGTTCATAATACCGACTCCTGCCGCGAGGAGGGAAATAAAACTGATAAATCCGACGCCGAGCTTGACATAGATCGTAAAATCGTTGAATGTCGAGATAAGGGAATCATTCGAGAAAAGAGTAAAATCGTCTTCATCACCGGGCGGGACTTTCCGGATTGTTCGCAAATTATTTCTCGCTTCCTCCATACATTCTTCATATGTCTCTGCATTTTTTGCCTGGATCATGATATTCAAGCTTCGTTTTTTTCCGTACTCCTGTAAAAACGTGCTCAATGGAAGGACGACAAAATTATCGCTGTTTCCTCCCAGGGCATTTCCTTTCGGTTCAAATACTCCGATGACCGTATACCGGTTATTGCCGATTCGCGCAATACTGCCGACGGCGCTGCCATGCGGAAACACTTTCCGCGCAACATCATCCCCCAGAATAGCGACGTATGCACTATTCTGAATATCGTTTTCTGAGAGGCTTCGCCCTTCCTTGACAATCCAATTATTTGCCGCCACTCCTATCGGTTCTTCACCGACGACACCGACATTCGGATTTGTTTTAATCGATCCGGATTGAACGGTCTGCACATCTCCCCATGCCTCGACTGAAAAGAGACCGGCCAGTATCATCCGTTCTTTCAAACGCTGCGCCTGCATCTGTGTGATATCTTTCCGTTTCAGAGCTTTCAGCCATTTTTCCCGGCCCGACATGACCGGCATTTTTTGAATTTGAAACGTATGAGCTCCAAGCTGGCTCAGCCCGCTTTCGATGCTGTTTTGCAGCACTTGAAGCGCGGTCATCACTGCAATAATCGAAAACACACCCACAACAATACCCAGCAGCGTCAGAATGGAGCGCAATTTGTTCGCCCGGATTGCGGCAAGCGCCATTATTAATACTTCAGAAAATTGCATATGTTAAAGCAGTAAATGGTGAATGGAAAACAGTAAAATTTCTGTTCGGTTGATTTGTTCATTGGTTTATTTTGTATAACGTATCGTTCAACGTTCAAGGTGCTGCCGTGCTGCGCTTTTAATGATTGTAAACTGCGCGTTCAATGACAGCAACACTGCCGCACATTGAACTTCAGCACATTCTTCCTCATTCATATCTCAACGCATCAACAGGATCAAGGCGCGAGGCACGGTAGGCCGGTAAAAATCCCGAGACAAGACCCACCAGCAGAGAAATAACAATAGCGATCAAAACCGTACTGACAGGCATTGCTGTCGGCAGTACCTGATCGATGATGAGACTCAGCGGAAATGCAATGAGGATACCGATAATTCCGCCCAGCAAACATAACACAGAAGCCTCCAAAAGGAATTGCATCAGGATCGTTCTTCGCGGCGCACCGATTGCTTTTCGAATTCCTATTTCTTTTGTCCGCTCCGTTACGGAAACGAACATAATATTCATGATGCCGATACCTCCGACAAAAAGGGATAATCCGGTGATAAACAATCCTACGGCAGCAATAACACCGCCAATCTGATTAAACGTCTGCACCAGCATCTCCTGCTGGTTGATGGCAAAATCGTCTTCCTGCCTCGGCGACAATCCGCGGATTTTCCTCATGATGCCGCGCACTTCTTCCTTCGTGTCTTCTAATTGATCCACCGAACGGGCTTTTACATTGATACTGATTCCTCCCCAGCGCGACGAAAACTCCTGAAAGAAACGGGTAATAGGGAGGTAGACTCTATTGTCGAGACTTTCAAGTCCCAGGAGACTTCCTTGTTTCTCCACCACACCGACCACATCGTACGCGTATCCGCCGACTTTTACGGTTTTCCCTATCGGGTTTTCATTCGGGAAAAGATTTGCAGCCACTTCCGAGCCGAGCGCACAAACAGGGCGGCCTCCATCTCCTTCAGTGCGTGTAAAAAATCTTCCGAAGGAAATATTGGCTCCGCTGATTTCCAGAAAATTATAACCCGTGCCGACCACGGTAACGCCTTCGATATATTTTTGTCCGTACTTTACTGTGCGGGAAGCGCCGATGGTCGGAGACACTGCGGAAGCGGTTTCGGCAAGCCGTTCCAGCGTCTTCTCCTGCTGCATACGTATATCGCGGCGATTTCTGAATTTCCACCAATCATCCCCGCCGCCCCACGGCCATTTTTGAATATACAGCACATCGGCTCCGATGGCTGCGATGCTCTTGTTGAAGGCACGATTGAGTCCCTCGATTGCGGTGCCCATGAGCGTAACGGAAACGATCCCGATCACGATGCCGAGCGTCGTCAACACGGAACGCATTTTATTTGCGCGGATTGCCTGGAACGCAATGAGCATGCCTTCCTTAAATTCATCAAAAGCGTAATTCATGCAACTCCAACGTTCGATGAAGCTTGAACAATTCTTCGATTTTTAACCGGCTCATCCCGTTCGACTTTTCCGTCGCGTAAACGGATCTCGCGATGCGCATGCTCGGCAATATCCTCTTCGTGTGTAACGAGAACAATCGTATTTCCCTCTTTATGAAGAGTGTCGAATAATGCCATAATATCGTTTCCGGTTTTTGAATCCAGATTTCCGGTCGGTTCATCGGCAAGCAATATAGACGGCTTGGTAACCAGCGCGCGGGCAATAGCTACACGTTGACGCTGTCCGCCGGAAAGTTCATTGGGTTTATGATGGATGCGGTCGCTTAAGCCGACGCGAGCAATCGCCTCTCGTGCCATGTGTTTTCGTTCGGAGGAACTGATCCCTCCGTAGATCAGGGGCAGTTCGACATTATGGAGAATGTCGGAACGCGCAAGTAAATTGAACGTTTGGAATACGAATCCAATTTCTTTGTTGCGGACTTTTGCCAGTTGATTATCGTTCATTTCACTGACATTCGTACCGTTCAGCTCATATAAACCCGAGGTCGGCGTATCGAGACATCCTACAATATTCATCAAGGTCGATTTCCCCGATCCGGAAGGACCCATAATTGCCACATATTCATTTTTCTCCACAGAAAGATTAATTCCATCCAAAGCGTGAACGGATTCATCTCCAACCTGATACACTTTCGTTATACCTGCCAATCGAATAATTATCGACATTTTTTTCCCTTCTGTTCAATCACAATTCTTTAAGCTTTTTTGCTTGCTGAACTTTTTCGCCCATCGACGATTCGTGCGTAAACTGATACCCGGCATTCCAGAATTGTCCGTTGCCTCTGCTCTTGGAATTACGCATACAAAAACGATCTCTCTGTATTATTTTTTATCGACATCCGCACTCGCGCCTGTTTTCTGCGCCGCTTTATTGTCGATCTTCACTTTTGATCCGTTTTCCAGATCGCGGTTGATTGCTTTAAACGGACCCGATACCACTTCCGCCCCTTCAAGATTCTGTCCCGTTACTTCCACATAGGAATCGTCACTGATGCCCCGTTTGACCGGTACGGTTTTCGCGGCCCCATCCTTTACGATAAAGACGACTTCCTGCAGTTTTTGATCCTCTTTCTTTTTATTGGATACAGCGAACTGCGCTTCTCCTTCCTCCGGCCCAGAACTTTTTTGATCAGTTGGGATTCGCACCGTTACGGATTGAATGGGAACAGTAAGAACGCCGGAATGCGTTTCGGTCTCAATATCCGCGGACATCGACATCCCCGGACGGAATTCTACTCCTTTGGGCGAATGCAGAAGAATGCGGACTTCGAAGTTCGTTACTTGATCCTGCGTAGTCGTTCCCGTCGATGTCGCCGTATTGGCAATTTGCGTCACGACGCCTGTAAATTTCCGGCCCGGATACGAATCTACATCAATGCGCGCAGTATCGCCGAGCTTAACCATCACAACGTCGTTCTCGCCGACATCGACACGGGCTTCCATACGCGATAGATCGGCTACCGTCATAATTTCGGTTCCTATCGTAAATGTGCTTCCGCCCACACGTTCTCCGAGTTCCAGATTCAGTTTACTGACAATACCGGTCATAGGAGCAACGATAGTCGTTTTATTGAGCGTCTCTTTCGATTCTCGCGCCAGTGCATTGGCCTGAGCATCCGTCGATTTGGCTGCCTGATAAGCTGCTCTTGAAACGTCCATATCGGACTCTGCTATGAGTTTTTTCTCAAACAGCTCGGAGGTTCGCTTAAAATCCGATTCAGCTTTCCGCAGGTTCGCTTCTGCAATGCCCAGATTTGCGAGAGCGCTTTCATAATCCGCTTGATATGCATTCGGTTTTATTCGAACCAGAAGCTGTCCTTTCTGGACATGCTGTCCTTCTTTCACAGGAAGCTCGATGATTTCGCCGCTGACTTCCGCATTAATAATAACCTGCACCACAGGCTGAATTTTTCCGGTTGCCGTTACGAGCTGGGTTAATAAACGGCGCTGAATTTTTTCTGTTTGAATCGTCGTAATCTTATCTCGATGGCTTCCCCAATACACTAAGCCGCCGAGCAGAAGAAGCACTCCTGCAATAATGCAGATGATAATGATTTTTTTCTTTTTTGAGTTTCCGTTTGCCATAGAAAGTTCCCTGCAAATTAAGTAATATGTTCCTTTTCGTTAATAAGATCGATCGCCAAGCGCATATTGAAGATTCATTTTCGCCGTGATATAGCTGTACGTCGAATTGATTCTACTGGCCTCAGAATTCACAAGACTTGCGTTGGCGGTCTGCAAATCAATCAGAGTTCCTGATCCTAAATTGTACTTCTCTTGTGCTACTTTACGATCCTGATCCGAAGAAGTTTCACTGCGCAAAGCCGCCTCATATTGTTTTTTCGATGCAATAAGATCGAGAAGCGCTTTTTTCACATCGACGCCTACCGTTAGCTCGGTCTGCTTTAAGTTGATTTCCGCATTTCGTTCCTGAACTTTTGCCGTCTGAACACTCTGATTCGTTGCAAAGCCGTCGAACAATGTCCAGCTTAAATTTAATCCCCAGTTGTAATCCTTTATATTCGAACCCAGGTCGGAAAATGTAGGCGATCTCAAAGCATAATTCGCATAAGCGCTTATAGAAGGCGTATATTGACCCCATGCCGATGTCACACCATAAGAAGCGCTCTTCAGGTTCTCAGCGGCAGATTGATAATCCGCACGAGATCCCATCGCACGATGCCGGAGCTCCTCATAATTCCCCATGGAAGGCAATTGAGAAAATTCCGTCGAATCAATGTATGGAGAAATAGTCGAATCCTCTATCTTATACTCGTTCATTACATCGAGTCCTATGAGGGCAATCAAATCGGCGATATCTTTATCGTATGTATTCTGCGCGGCAATAAGATTATAATCATCCGTTGCAACGATGGACTGCTGACGATAAACATCGCCGATCGCAAGCGACCCGACTCGATTCGATTCCTCGATAAGTTCTAATTCTTTCTGATCGCGCTTGAGATTTTGAACATTCACCTGAACCAATTGTCCATCGCGCAATACAGCCAGATAACCGGCTTGAACCTGAAAAACGATCTGCTGTTTTGTCCGATAGAATGTTTGATCCGCTACGCTCTTTGCAGACGATGCTCTTTTAAGAGCCATTTCCCGGCTTAACCCGTTAAAAATCATATAATTCGCCGATAGCTGGGCGGAATATTGTGTGCCTAATGTATCCAAACCGACCGGCACATATTGAGATTGGGTCCGGCCTACACCTGCTGTTGCAGATATTGTGGGTAAATACAACCCATACCCCGCAAGGAGTGCGCTTTGCGACGCGTCAACATTATTCGCACTCTGGATAACACTTAAATTATGATTTAATGCAACACTCATTGCATTGTTAAGAGAAATCATTTGGGGTTGTTTGTCCTGCGCAGAAACGAAGAGGCAGAAAAAAATAATCACGACGGCACATTTATTTATTGTAGACATTGTTGTTCTCCACATTGATACATTAGATATGACGACTACTCATTAATAAACGTCATTTTTTGGTCAAAGTTTCAAAGAATAGAGCATTTTCTTTATCAATCTGTATAGTAATTCCCGTTTTCGGCGCTCCCCATCCGTTTTTGTTCAGTTATAAGCGCGCTTTTTCTTTACCGGCGGCTGCGACAGTACTTCATCTTTTATGGAAAGAAGATATTTCATTGCCTCGTTATGATCGTTAGGAATAACACCATCCAAAACGGCATCGGTGATTTTATCCTTCAGAATACCGATCATAATTCCTTCCTGCAATCCGCAGACCTGCATAATTTCCTCTCCCCGCAGGGGCGGCTGCCAATTGCGAATCCTGTCCTTTGCTTCCACTTCCTCCATTTTTTGAATGACGTACGAATAATTATTCAGTATTTTTTCGACGAATTTTTGATTCTTCGAGGTTATATCCGCCCGGCATAATATCATAAGATCATCAATCTCGTTCCCTGCCTCAAACATCAATCGGCGAACGGCGGAATCCGTCACGCCATCGTCGACTAATGCCTGCGGGCGAAGGTGCAGCCGGACAAGTTTCTCTATATACGGAACATGTTCAAGCGGCAGTTTCATGCGGCGAAAAATATTTTTAACCATGCGCGCGCCGACTTCGTTATGCCCGTGAAAAGTCCAGCCGATTCCTTCTTTAAAAGCCTTTGTCTTCGGCTTGGCGATGTCGTGCAGGAGAGCCGCCATGCGGAGCCAAAGATTATCCGAGGCTGCCGCTGTTTTATCGACTACCTGCAGCGTATGGCGAAAAACGTCTTTGTGATGATACTCTTCTCGTTGTTCAATGCCTTCCATTTGGGCAAGCTCAGGAAATATTTTTTCCAGAGCGCCGGTTTCCTGCATAAGCGCGAGGCCGATGGACGGTTGAGGGCATGCCATGATTTTCATGAATTCATCGGAGATTCGTTCCTGCGAAACAATACTCAGCCTGGAGGTCATCGCCTTTGCTGCAAGCAGTGCGTTCGGTTCAATTCTAAAATTCAACTGGGCCGCAAAACGCATCAAACGCATAATGCGCAGCGGATCGTCGTCGAATGTCGTCTCCGGTTCAAGAGGCGTGCGCAGGATTTTATCCCGCAAATCGCTTTGGCCTCTGAATGGATCGACAAGTTTTCCGAAAGTTTCTTCCCGAAGATTTACCGCCATTGCATTGACCGTAAAATCCCTGCGTGAAAGATCTTCTTCTAGAGTGCCCGATGCAACAGCAGGTTTTCGTGAAGTCTTGTTGTAACTTTCTTTGCGCGCACCGACAAATTCCACTTTGCGGTCTTCGATCATAAGCATGGCAGTACCAAAATTCTCGAACAAAACGGGCGGAGCGATACCCAGCGTCACGGCCACATGTTTCGAGAATTCGATTCCGCTTCCCACAACAACGATATCGGTATCCTTAACGTCCTTTCCCAAAAGAAGATCCCGTACATAGCCGCCCACAACGTACACATCGATGTTCCGGCTATCGGCAGCGCTGCCGATAGCGCGCAAAACGGGATCGTCTGTATACGTTTTCACACTCATCAGCCGATTTTTATTTTCTGTGATTCGATTTTTTGCATAATTTCCTGCGCCACTTCGAGCGCCTGAAGTCCGTCCCTGCCGGTCACATGAGGAACCGTATCGTTCCGGACGGCATCGAGAAAACTTGTCAATTCATATTTGAGAGCATTGACCTCTTTCACTTCCGGCTGTTCATAGACGATCAGCCGCTTCTTCGTGCCCTGATCTATTTTCCCGAGCAGCATGGTCGGTTTTATATCCGGCGTATGTTCATCAATCAAGCGGAACACTTCGCACAATCCCTGCGCGAAATCTATGGAGATATAAGCATCGGCCTGAAACAGGCGCATCTTCCGCATTTTATTCTGGGAGATACGGCTTGCCGTCACGTTTGCAACACAGCCGCTCTCGAACTGTATGCGCGCATTCGCGATATCTGCGGTATCGGAAATAACGGCAACGCCGTTCGCATCAATGCGCGTTACGGGAGACTGAACCAGACTGAGGATCAGGTCGATATCGTGTATCATCAAATCCAATACAACAGCCACATCCGAACCCCGCGGATTAAACTGTGCGAGCCGATGTGATTCAATAAACAACGGTCTTGTCTGATACGGTTCCAGTGCAAGAATAGCCGGGTTGAAGCGCTCGATGTGTCCCACCTGCAGCTTCAATGAACGCTTCTCCGCTTCTGCAACTAAGAGGCGCGCTTGTTCGATGGTAGCCGTAATCGGCTTTTCCACCAGCAAATGAACTCCGTATCCGAGCACTTTCATACCGACATCGAAGTGGGACTGCGTAACCGAAGCGACACTCGCGGCTTCGACATTTTTAATAAGGTCATCGACCTGATCGAAAGCTTTCGTATGGAATTCTGCAGCAATCTTTTCTGCTTGCACGGAGTTTGTATCATAGACACCGACAAGCTCGGCCTGATCGATCTGCGCGAACATTTTCGCATGAAGACTTCCAAGATGTCCCGTTCCAATGACGCCGACTTTTACTTTATTCATACACTTTCCCTTTTCCGACGGATCGAATATTATATCAATTTTTATAACTCCTATTCAGCGTATTTTGGAATAAATG
>PMML01000131.1:49541-64655 GCA_003162695.1 Ignavibacteriota bacterium
GTCGTATTATCTTCCATTAAAAACCGCAGTTCGTTTGCCTGCTTCCTGATAACTGTTCCTTCAACCAGACATGAAAATCAGCCACAGTATCAAAAACAAAATCCGGCTCCAATCGAAGAACGGCTTCTTTGCAATACGAATCCCAAACGACGGCTGCCATCCGGATGCCGGCTTCACGCGCGGAAGCGATATCGACAACTGCATCGCCGACCATCAACATTTCGGAAGGATGCAGGCCGAGACGATCCATGATAATCCGCAATCCTTCAGAAGACGGCTTATGTTTCGTTACATCGGTGCCTGTAACAACACAGTCAAAATATTTTTCGATATGACATTCCTCCAGAGTAATCTGCGTAGTCCGATTTCCTTTGCCGGTGAATACTGCAGATTTCGAGCCAAATCGTTTGACCGTTTGAAGCACATTGATCATACCGGGATATAGCTGCGCGTCTGTGTTGTGATTCTTTCGATAAAAATCGAGATAATCATTCATGACCACATCAATTTCCGCGCGATCTACAATTGCTAAGAGTGCTTCTTCCTCCGGAGGCCCGAACATTGCAGTGATTTCCGGAATTGAATATATGCGATTACGATACTTTTTCGCGATATAATTGAACGAATCATAAATTAATTGGTTCGTCTGCGTAAGAGTGCCGTCCATATCAAAAACGACACATTTGAGATTACTCAAGAACTTTTTCCCTTTTTTGCAAACTACAGAATTCAACGTTCGTAATATACCAAACGTTGACCTTGAAGGCAAAGGCTCAGCATTATTCCTTTGAATTCGGCTTAGAAGAGAAATCTGAAGACCTATTATTTATTATAGAGATAGGAACAACAGTTCGTCATAAATTGAAAAGAGGGGGTTAATAAGAATTATCATTGAAGGATACATCATATAAGTGCGGCCGCCTCGCGAAGGACGTCTTCGCAAGGCCATTTTCACGATTGATGATGCACCATAAGATTGCAGAGATGCCCCGCACGACGAATATCATTGAAAGTATAAACAAGATGTTGCAGAGAAGATTTAAGTCGGTGGAAGCGTTCCAATATATGCGCACAGCGATCGACTATACGAATCTTCTCATTGCGTTCCTGCGAAACAAGGCGTACACCGATTGTCGGGTTGGCTGGAAGGATCTCAATGGCAAGTCACGGTTGGCCAGCGCATAAGATCAAGCGCTTGAATGCAAATCGGCTAAAATAGCGCCTCAAATCATCCCCAAATAGCAACCGGCTATAAATTCGATTACTTGAATTCTGCATTGCGAAATTCGTTCGAAAAGGCTATCTTTCATTGGATCGGTTAAGAACTACCGGGAAAAACATCCTCAGAAAAATCTATCAAAACCACAATCTCAAGGAGCAGAAAATGGCGAACGCCATCGCGGACAAGGAAGACACTGATCAAACTCGTAATAGTTCAACCTGTAAAACATGCAAAGGGACAGGCCTCGTGGGAAACCATCTGATTTGCAATTCCTGCAGAGGGTTTGGCTTTGCATCTTCACAGACGGTACAATGTGCACGGTGTCATGGCACGGGCTTCATCAAATCGCATGTTAGCTGCGATCGCTGCGGAGGATTTGGTTCTTTGCCGGTCAAATGAACAGTAAACGGTGGACTGCGAATTGTGAACAGTACCTGCCCGACTGCAGATGCCCGCCAAAATGCGCAGCGGGTTGACAGTCACGCAGGCGGGAAGTATGAAAAGTAAAGAATAGAGAAGTTTTGAAAAAGTCATTAAACCTCAACCTTGTCAGGATTCAAGTCCCTGACAAGATTTTTAAAATCGATTGAGGAAACAAACCAGGTCAATATTTCACCAAGACCGGTTAGTCCTTGAACGATTCCCTCCTCCGGCATATTGGAAAAATTTATCCTAAAAGTGTTTTCTCTGCAGCCATTCGGAAAGAATTATCCGCCCGGCACAAAGCCTATGTTTTTCTCGAGGCTTTTTTCAAGAACGTCCCGTGCATTGATGTTCGCGGACAGTTCGGCCCATGCAAAGAGGCCTCCCTGCGGTCTGGCACATGTTATGCCTTTAGGAAACCCCTTTTCCATTGTCTGAATTTTCAGATATCTTAACAATCGCCTTCGGTTTTCCTGCACTGATGAGAACGGCAGAACCTCATATCGTCCATCAATGAACAGACAAATACCTGCTCTTATTTGTATAGTTAAATATAATTAAGTAACTTTGTAAAGTAAACTTACTACAATGATTGGAGGATGATACACATGAAACATACCGAGGATATCGAACTAGCGGAGAATCTGCGCGTCGTCATTTCCCGTCTTGTAAAGATATTGAGGACACAAACCAAGAACGATGAGCTGCTTTCTCTAACAGAAAGTTCTACGCTTGCCGTCATACATGACTACAAAGAAATACTTCCGTCGGAACTGGCGGCTGCGGAAAAAGTAACCGCCCAGTCCATGTCCCAAATCATTAAAAAACTTCTTAACCATGGATTTATAAAACGGACTTCCTCCACAACAGATAAACGAAAAGTGCTCATCACCATTACCGCCGCAGGGATCAAAACCGTTGAAAAGCGAAGGTCTGAACGGCAGGAATGGCTGGCCCGATCGATCGGTGAAAAGATAACGCAGAAGGAAAAAGAAGTATTGATGAATGCAATCCCGGTGATGGCAACGCTGGTCAACCTGCAATAGCATGAGTATCAATACCTTTAAGGCGTTTCGCAGCCGCAACTATAGGTTGTTTTTTTCCGGTCAATCCATCTCACTCATCGGGACCTGGATGCAGCGCACAGCTGTATACTGGTTGATCTATACGCAAACACATTCAGCGTTTATGCTGGGTTTGGGTGTGTTTACACTGCAATTCCCTTCCTTTTTATTTTCTCCCTTAGGCGGCGTCCTCTCCGATAGATATAATCGTTACAACGTTTTGCTTGCGACACAAATAGCCTCGCTGATTCAAGCGACACTGCTCGTTGCGTTGGTTCTCTTTACGCAATACACGATATGGGAAATATTTGCGTTGAGCGCAGTGCTGGGCATTATCAATGCTTTCGATGTGCCTGCCAGACAATCGTTGGTATACCAGATGGTAGACAATATAGAAGATCTACCGAATGCAATTGCACTCAATTCATCCATGGTAAATTCGGCAAGACTCATAGGCCCGGCAATTTCAGGGATCGTATTGGAACAATTCGGAGCAGGAATCTGCTTTTTGATGAACGCATTGAGTTTTCTAGCAGTCATCGTATCGTTAGTATTGATGAGATTCCCGAAATTTATTCAACAGCCGCATTCTAAAAAAATACTGAAGGAATTCAAAGAGGGGTGGAAATATATACGACGTACTCCATCCATTGGTTCTGTCATTTTATTGCTTGCGTGCGTCAGCTTCTTTGCGCTTCCCTTTATTACGCTGCTTCCAATTTATGCTAAAGATATTTTTAACGGGAATGCCTCCACGTTCGGGTACCTGAACAGCTTTATCGGCATTGGAGCGATCGGCGGAGCCTTTTTCTTAGCCTCCTTGCAAACGTCGATAAATTTTAAAAAGATCTTATTTGTCAATTTATTAATCCTTGGCGGAGCGCTGGCTTTGTTTTCCTACATGACCATTTTTCCAGTTGCCTTGTTTTTTGTTATGCTGGCAGGTTTTGGAATGATGTCGCAAACAACCATTACAAACACTATCATACAAACCACTGTATCGACGGAAATGAGAGGAAGAGTTATCAGTTATTATGTAATGGCATTTGCCGGCATGCAGCCATTAGGCGGATTATTCATTGGAACAGTATCACACTATATCGGTGCACAGAACACTATTTTGGCAGAAGGGATTGCAGCTCTTTTCATTGCCGTTGTATTTCTGCCTTTCCTGCTGAAAGGCCATTTGAAAAAATACGCGTCCGTAAGACTTGCAGAGCCGGAAAACCCAACAGCAACAACACCTCAATAAATATTTTTGGAGACCAGAACAATGGAAATCATTCATCTCGTACTCGGCATGGTAAACGCATACCTGGTGAAAACCGGAAACGGAATATTTCTCATTGACACCGGACTAGCTATGAGCAGATCGCGGCTGGAGCAGTCGCTTGCACGGGAAAACGTTCCTCCCGCTTCAATCAAACTCGTCATCATCACGCACGGCGATATCGATCACATCGGCAACTGTGCGTATCTTCAGAGAACATACGGCGTGAAAATCGCAGTGCATGAAGCAGATGCAGGCCTGTGCAGAACCGGTACAACGATCCTCAATCGAAAAAGAAAATCAACGGGGCTTTCAAAAGTTATACGGTTCGTAAGGCAAACGCTGTTCTTCAAACCGATGATGAAAAAATTTCCTCTTGAGGCATTTGAACCGGATACGATCCTGTCCGACGGATATGACTTCGGAAACATCGGGTTCGATGCGAAGGCGGTTTACATTCCGGGACATACGATGGGTTCCATCGGCATCCTTACCTCAAAAGACGACTTTTTCTCCGGTGATACCATCAACAATAGAAAGAAACCAACGGTTGCAGACATCATCCAGAATGAGACGGCGCTTGCCGCAAGTCTTGAGAAGATNNGAATTGAAATTCTGAATTTCCATAAAACCAGCACAGTTATCATGGCAATAGCAATAAGACATCAAATAAAACATGGGTTCGTACGACGTGTGCCGTCGCTTCACCATGAACATACATCATACAAATGGTGGGTGCTGGCAAACGTCATGATCGGCACGTTCATGGCCGTGCTCGACGCGACCATCGTGAATGTCGCCTTGCCGAAAATCATGGCGTCGTTCGGCATTACGGTCGATAAAGCCGAGTGGGTCATCACTGCATATATGCTCGTCTTTGCTATTATGCTCTCAACGTCCGGATGGATTGCAGACCATTTTGGATACAAGAGAACATATCTGTTGGCATTATTCCTGTTTACTCTCGGTTCGTTTCTCTGCGGGCTGGCATGGAATGAAGACGCACTCATCATGTTCAGAATCATTCAGGCAAGCGGAGCCGGGTTGCTGACGCCGACAGGCATGGCAATTATAACTCGAGAGTTTCCGCCTCAGCAACGCGGCATTGCAATCGGTTTTTGGTCTATTGCATCCGCAGCTTCCGTATCCCTCGGTCCCATGATAGGCGGCTATCTCATCGATAATATAAATTGGAATACAATTTTTAATATAAATGTACCAGTTGGGATAATCGGCATATTCGCGACAATAATCATTCAGCGGGAATATAAAACGGACCATTCACGGTCATTTGACGTGATTGGATTCCTATCAATGGCAACATTTCTTTGCGCGCTTCTGCTTGCCTTGACAGATGGCAATGCTTCCTGGAATACAGGCGGATGGTCATCGCCATTTATTATCTCGTGTTTTGTTATATCAGCGTTTGCATTTACCTTGTTTTTAGTGGTGGAGTTTACCACTGAACATCCGCTTATCGACTTGCGCTTGTTCAAGGATATAAATTTTAGCGTAGCCAATGGTGTTCTTTTCATTTTCGGATTCGGGATGTTCGGCAGTACATTTTTGCTTCCCTTGTATCTGCAAACGTCGCTGGGATATACCGCATTTCAAGCGGGATCGCTTTTTTTACCCGTCGGGATTATTCAAGCCATCATTTCTCCAATTGCCGGATATTTCTCCGACAAAGTAAATCCTAAAATTCCGGCTGTCATCGGTATTATCTTAATGGCAATGAGCCTGTACGTCAACAGTTTTTTGTCTTTGTATTCGGAACATCATCAGATTATGCTTTCACTCTACATTCGCGGATTTGCGATGGGATTGATGTTCACACCTCTTTCGACGACGGCGCTTTCCAACATTCCCCGCCGCAAAATCGGGCAGGCATCGGGATTATTCAATGTCATCCGGCAGGTAGGAGGAAGCTTCGGTATTGCATTTATGAGCACATTGCTGCTGCAGCGCACAATTTATCATACGGCAATATACGGCCAGGCCGTGAACCAACAATCTGATGCGTTTCACCAAACTGCGCAAAATTTAACACGTTTCAGCATGAATGCATTGGCAGGAGATCAAACTCTTGCCGCAATGCGTGCCGCAGCATTAATTGCATCTCATATTTCCACGCAAGCTTTTATCCGTGCCGTTTGCGATGACTTTTTAGTCGCATCGATAATCACTATTGCTGCACTTGTTCCGATTGTATTCATTCGTGTAAAAAAGCAAAATAAATCCGAACATATATCGTCACTGGAATAACGGCTTTTCGTTAAGCAAATGATTCTGCAAATTGCTTCTCCTCTTCACATTCAGTACGTTGAGGTGAAGGCATATTGAAGCCGGCAAATAAAGTATAGAAAGAATGAGGTGAGTATGGCACAACGCATATCCGGGAAAAAACCAACACTCTCTCCCTCCGCAATCATGGATTCGATCTATGCTTTTCGAGAAGCGCGTGTTTTGTTGACTGCTTTCGAGCTCGATCTTTTTTCACACCTCGGCAGCGGCTGGAAATCTTCCGAAGAAACAGCACATCTGGCGGAAACAAATCCGCGAGCCACGGACAGACTCTTGAATGCTCTTTGTGCTTCGGGATTTCTTATCAAGAAGAAAGGAAAATTTTCCAATACGCCTCTCACGTCTCACTTCCTTGTCAAAGGGGAACCGGATTACCTTGGAGGACTGATGCACCAGGTCAGTTTGTGGAACACATGGAGCACTCTTACGGATGCCGTTCGCAAAGGATCATCAGTAGGCGTACGTGATTCGGTAACCAGCCGCAAAGTGGATCGGTTAGAAGCATTTATCGCAGCGATGCATATGCGCGCGATCCGTCAGGCTCCGGCCATCGTTAAATTGATCGACTTGAAAGGCGTAAAGCATGTCCTTGATGTCGGAGGCGGATCGGGCGTATTCTCAATGGCATTCGTGCGTGCGCGAAAAGGGATTACCGCGGTTGTCTTCGATCTGGCGAATGTTACAAAGCTGACAAAGACGTACATCGATGCAGAAGATCTCGGAAACATGATCAGTGTCATCGAGGGCGACTACACCGTGGATACCTTGATGAACGGTTTCGACCTCGTATTTATGTCGGCTGTCATCCACAGTAATTCCCCGGAGAAAAATAAGCAATTGTTCAGAAAGGCGTTTGAAGCGCTGAATCCGCACGGCCGCCTTGTTGTGCTTGATTATATAATGAATGATGACCGGACGGCGCCAGCGGCAGGAGCATACTTTTCACTCAACATGCTTGTAGGCACATCTGAAGGCGATTCATATACCGAATCGGAAGTGCACTTCTGGATGGAGAATGCCGGATTCATGAAAATCAGCAAGAAGAAGACGCCGTTCGGAACAGACCTGATGACAGGGACGAAGATGTCTTAATGGTATGTGCATCACAAGAAACAACAAACAATTCCAATCGATTTTAAATACGTTGGTCAAAAATCTTTTTCGTTAATTCTTTAGATTACGCAACAGCCGGACAGCACATGTACGTTTATATTCACAAACAGCCACAAAATTCATCGAGGATTTTACGGTTTTATTTCTTTCTCGCGATTCGATAACGTTCTCGAATGGATTCAAGATGTTCTCGTTTGCCAAAGTTACATTATTTTTGAGTCAATGCGCATGTTAATCTGTTCTTGCACTCTTTATCATTATGCGATATTATATAGTAAAATAGAACCACGTTAAACAATAAAGAAAGAAAGCTCGAGTGCCGCTCCAATTAANNGTTTTGTCATGCAGAATTACATTATTTCCGCGGCACTAGGCCTATGGAATACAATATCATTTATTAAGATTGGCACTAGTATGCATTTTAAAGACGGTTACCGGATCATAGATAATAAAAAACAATTCGTCATGGGAATAAACTATCTGCCCGCTTCCACAGGCCATTCCATAAAGTTTTATACCGAACCCGATTTCAAAGAAATCGAAGCGGATTGTAAACTCATGGCTTCGATGCAGTTCAAAGTGGTCAGGATCGGCCTGCCATACGATATGGTCGATAATAACAAAAACGAGAACAGCGTTATTACAGCAAACCTGGAAAAATTTATTTCGTTGTGCGATGCCAACAAATTAAAAGTCATCCCCACATTTTTCCATCTCGCTTCATTCCAGGAAGATCCGAAAGCAGTAAGGCCGGAATGGACCAAAGCGGATCATTATTACACAAGCGATGCATCGTTCTCATATATCACAAAGTACATGGAAATTCTTGCGCTGCATTTTGCATCCGACGACCGGATATTCGCATGGGATGTCGGCAACGAACCCTATTGGCATGCCGGTTTTCCGGCTAAAAACAGTTCCGGTGTTCCTGACAGAACAATTATGACCGCCTATGCAAAGAAATTAGTTTCAAAATTCCACAGCCTGGGATTCAAGCAGCCTCTCACGTTTGGAGCCGACCATGCATCTATTGTTCAAGAAGTCGGCGCTGATATCGTAGGGCTTATGGATGTCTCGGATTTTGTGAGCTCGCATTTCTACAGCAAATATAATTACGATATGTTTAAATTCGAAGAGATCAATTCATTCCGGGATACATACTTCGGAACGTATATCATGAAATTCAGTCAGCACAATGATAAACCGCTCGCGTGTTTTGAATTCGGCAACAGCACGATGCAAATCTCGGAAGAAAATCAGGCTGTGTACCAGCGGGTTCTTTCTTATTCCTGTTTCATAGCCGGTGCAAATAGCCTGCTCCCATGGGCATTTTGCGATATCGATCAGAAGGTTCGGCATCTCTATAATATCAATGCGCAGCAGGAACTGGAATTCGGCCTTCTCCGTGCCGATAAATCGCCAAAACCGGCGGCAAAGGAACTTCAGGATTTTATCAATACCATCAACGCAATCGACCTTGAACAATATTCGTTCGCAAAACCTGAAGCTGCAATTTATATCGACAAAGCGTATTACGAACGTCTCTCCATAAATTTCAACATCTATCCGAACGCATATATGCTGGCGCGTGCCGCAAACATTCCGGTGAGTTTTGTCAGGCACGACGAGGATTTATCCCGGTATAAATTATTATTCGTTCCTAACGGACTCCTCACCATCGAAGAAATGGACAGAATCACTTCATTCACCGAACAAGGCGGAACGGTTTATATGTCCTTTAACAAGCATATTCATGCCATGGCGCCCGGGTATCTGCAGAATCTCTTCGGCTTCAAGCTTCTCGATTATCGAAGAATGCCGAAAAATTTCGAGGTCTTTTTGAATGAGGAATATACGCCGGAGAATGGAGAGAACCGCCTGGTCTTTCAAGGAATGGAACCGCCGCCATCGACGTATACGTATTATAAAATCGAACCAAAAAGTGCAGAAGTCATTGCTTGCGATAAAAACGACCAACCGGTACTCAGCGTGAACACCTACGGAAGGGGCTGCGCGATAGCCTGTATGTTCCCTGTCGAAATGCTTATGGCACGAACCGATGATGCGTTCCAAAATATTCCTGCGTATCTGTTCTATTCTGCCGCTCTGAAACATTCAAGCATAAAGCAGGAGGTGAGCTCAGATAATCCTTTTGTCGAACTAGGCTTGATGAAAAGCAAAGGTTCCGAACATCTTCTCTTTCTTATCAACCATGAACCGTCCGCGCAATCCTTGAAATTGAAATTCGAAAAAGAACCAAAAGGAATCAACGATTTTAAAACCGGCAGCGTGGCTGGAAAGATTCTATCGCTTGATGCAAACGAAGTGCGGATTTTGAGATTGATGACGGTATAATATTGATACACGTTGCTCATATTCCAGATAAGAAATTCCCTAATGCAGTGCCAAACACCGGGGACTTCATTATCATAAAAGGATGATAACTATTCAGCGTGAGTTTTATATTTGTAAATTAAATTGCCGCAACAAACTTCTGTAGCCGACACCGGCGTTGCCCCTATGGGGTGGTGTCGGAACATCCCGCGACCAGCGGTCGCGGCTACAGAATGATATTGGACGTCGTCCGCGACGAACATCTGCAACGGGATATCTAAAAACTAATTGTAAATCGGTTTTCATATCTCGCTGAGTAATAACGAAAAATCTTATTTTACGTGACACGCGTTCATCCCGGCTTTGGCGATTTCCAAATCCTGTTCGCTGGTAGCGCCGCTAAAAACCGTTAAGACGTATCCCGTTTGAACTTTTTTTATCACGCCGCCCTGATACCCGAATTCTCCCTGATATGCCGGTCTTACTTTACTTCCGCTGTTTAACTTTGTATCAGCCATTTCTGCTGCCTTCGAATAAGCGACGCCAATAAAATTATAACCGGGGTATTGGCTCTTTTCGGGACTGCCGTCAAGCACCTTTATTGTATCAACAGCTTTCATTTGAGATACCCATGAAAGGCCGGAATTATCCATACTCGCTACTACTATAACTCCTTTCACTCCAAGTTTTCTTGCATGATTTTCCATTTCAATTATTATCTTTGCTGCATTACTTTGAAATTCTTCCATCTCATTCCCTTTCCTTTTTAAGTCCTAATTCACGCGCCCGTTCGGATACGTTATAAAGAGGACGTTTGAGTATCCACGCAAGCTCTTGCCCGGATTTCGTTTTATAATTTTTGCGGAGCAATTTATCGTCCGCTTTGTTCCAATGCTTTTGCATAATATATTGATTCTTTAGGAAATACTTGCACTAACTGAAGCATTAATGTGAGGTTTGCGTGAAATACTATCATCGACAATCAAGATGCCGTAATCACTTTCTATTTCTCGCACAATCGATTTTACCTGATATCACGGGTCTCGAAAAGTCAATTGCCTGTCCGATAGAAATCGAGTGATGCTATCATGACTCAAAGCTCCATCAATCATTGCTGAAACCGATGTTGCCGTTGAGTGAGAAAATGTGCTTAATAAACTATCTACATATAAATGGAATAGGTCTTTGTCCATTGGACACCTTGCGGGTTGTCTCTTTGAGCGCTCCACTCAAATTATTTGCTCCTGAGTGGCGATTGCTCAAATATACGAATTTATCACATTTGCGTAACATCAGTAATAATATTACAGGCGGATGCCCATCCTGTTCACAATGCAATCAGGACCCAGCCGGATTCCAGTTTCGTTGCATAAGTGCGAATGGATTCCGTTCGAACGTCTTTCATCAGCATGCCGATGTTCTGCAGGTATTCGCCAAACATCGGCGATGGAATTTCCTGACCGAAATCCGGTGGGACCGGACCCGAGAGCGCTTCGCCGTTGGTGACGTCGAACTGGACGCAGTGCATGGGACATGTAAGGTATGTACCATCGAGCGTACCCTTTTCGAGCGGCGCATTCATGTGGCCGCAGCGCCGCTGGATAGCGTAGTACTTTCCACCGCAGTTGCAGATAACGATCTCATTTCCGTCGAGTTCGATGGCTTTCATCCCGCCGGATGTGACTTCACTGGCGCTTATCGCCCGGACGAACTTTTCAGTCAAGACCTACCTCCTTCGGCGACAATTGGGGCAACTTGGAAGGGTCGAGGACATCCTTGTGCACGAACAGCCCGCACCAACAGCGCTTGATAATGTCGAAATGCTTCCGGTGGAAAGGAATGCAGGGACAGACAATCTGCATATCGCGTGTGCGGTCGTGCCGCAACAGCTGGCATGGGCAGAAAGGAATGCCATGCTTGCCTTCCAATATCACCTCCTGCTCGAGTAAAAATTCCACCAGATCTGCATCGGGTGTGAACTTGAAGCCTAACGGCCCGACGACTTTCTCGAAGAAATAGCGCAATGCCTTCTTCCTTGATTGAATATTCATTCAGCACCGCCTTATATTCCCAGAGCGCTCGAATAGCGTTCCGGCTGATAACCCGATATGACTTCCTCGCCGACCTTGACGAATGGGAAGCCGGTGGCCCCGGCCGCATCGAGCTCATTCGAAATCTTTTTTTGAGTCGCTTCGTCGGCGAGATCGTAGTCGATGTATGTGAACGGAATATTGTGTTCAGCGAAAAATTTCTTCGTCTTTCGGCACCAAGGACAGGTTGAGAGAGTATATACGATGATCTTCTTCAAGACGATCTCCTTTCAATTGAGGTTGACGAATACTTTACCTGCTTCTGACTTTGTGGGATATACTGCAAGACTAAGTTCTGGCGCATCGAGGAACTTGCCGGTTCGAACATCGAACCGCCAGTCGTGGCATGGACAAGTGATCGTGTAACCATTCAACTTTCCCGTGAACAGCGGGCATGCCATATGAACGCACTTGCCGGAAACGGCATAGACTACACCGCCGACGCGCGCCAGAACGACATTAACTCCCAGCGGATAGGTCGGCGTCATGTGACCTTCCAGCAACGCAGCATCGTCCAATACGTATATCCAGTTCATTGCACTCATTGATGTAGATGCTCACTTCCCTGCAAATTAATCTTGTGAATGATCTTCATCTCTCGGTCCATATAAATGTTCAAACATCGAACCGATTACTTTTTACATTATAGAAACTCCAAGGATTCGACCTATAACATCTGTCACTGTCATCGCCAGGGCTCCTCCTGATGTGACTCGCAGTGATGCACGTCCGCTAAGGTGCATTTCCTCGTTGTCCATACGAATGACAGGTTTAGTTTTCATTTGCTAACACGCTCAGACACATGTTTGGCAGGTACGCGCCCGGAGCCGCTCTTTTTGCCTCCGCCNNGATTTATCGCCTTGTGGCATTGGTGCTCCTTATATAATTTCTATGTTTTTCTTTACCGCGAATTTCTTTTGGCTGTCATTTCAAAGAATGCCGGTTGATATTTTAATCTCCCTTATCTTCATCCAGATCGTTGTGGCCATCTCCCCCTAAGCTGTAATAGTTATTCTCTTCATCTTCACTTCCATTTTTTTCTTGTTCATCATCCAATNNAAAATGTCTTCGCCGGCAGGATATAACGGGTATCCCGGAAGATTTATTTCCCCTTTTTTGTCCGCCTGCTGAACAGGTAGGTTGGTTTGTTTTTTTTTGTTTTTCATATCTTTCATCATTATAGGGATAAAAACATTCGCTGAATTATGAAGGAGTATACCGATAACTGCATTGAGAGGTAATAGCCCTTAAGGATGAAAGAGTGATTAATTCCATGAGGAGCTGAATATTCAACAATAGACTGGATAAATATTTTGCATAATTAAAACAATTATAGACCTTCTTAATAATTCAGTCTAAAATAATCTCCGTGATTAATGAAATACCTGAAAATCTAATTTCAATCCCAGGTAAATGAATATCTAAGGCAGAGGGTTCAAAAAGATTGGCTGAATCACTCGCATGATTGGATTAACGACTTGCATAATTGGCTGGACGAGTTGCATGGTTGAAATTTCGAGGAAAACAGAGGAAAACGCTATTCCGTAGGGACGTGATTTTTACCCACTGTCTATTTGGAGGACATCACGTCCGAATGAAGGATTTGATATATGGATTTGTTAGGTCAGGAGAATATTTACCCGCTATCTTTCTAGCTGGTCTCCCTAACAACGAGGAAGGAGATGAAATGAACTATTCATCAAACGAAAAGAGCTCTTACTATGTGTTTCCTATCATCATCTTTGTTGCTACCATCTTTTCTGCTCCATCGCCCTACTTGTGAGTTACTTCATGATACCTGTTTTTGTCTCATCAATATAGGCAAAGAGGGGCAGGTGCAAGGAATATCTTCATGCTTTTTGTATAAGTCTGTAGAATCAAAAAGTTGTAGAACCGCTTTTCGTGTATCTTGGCGTTTCTTATTACTAAGAAGCGTTATAACGTTTTCAAACTGATTTCCTCCTTTCCAGTTAAAAAGACGTGGACCATATGCGCCGTGGATTGTCCCGTTTTCGATACACTTATCGTATTTCTTCAAATAATATTTAATGAATTCTGGGTCACCGGTGCCAGACATATACCAACAGAATTCACCGAGGCAACCATAGACTTTTCCACGCGCCTCAGATCTACTCAAGCGTGCCCTCGGATTAGTCAATTCTAGCAGTACGCCGCTCAATTCGGTTGTGTTTCCTTTGATATTACGAGTTGCTGTCCCATGGTTGAGTATCTCTGACATTGCATCATGCATAAGGTCATCAATAGTTCCTGCAGAAAAAAAACATTTAGTAGTATTCATATGTTTTTTACTCACGATTTAATTTCTGTCTTACTGCAGATATTATCATATAAATTATTTGCTCTCAACACTAAGTCATCATAAGTAAGAACATCAATAGAGCGACTATTAATACAGAACCGCTTTAATTTTGCTTCATCTTCAGTGGACATACTTTTTCTTCGACCAATAATAAGCAGCCCTCTTGGAGAAGATATTTCGGGCATTAGATGTCTTGCATATTCAGCATGTGTATCCACCCATTCCTGGAAATCAATAACTTGACCAAAGGCATGCGAAAATTCTGCGCTAAAATCTCCTCGTTCTGTAAAAATATGGTTTTGTGGCTTTTCTATTTCAACTAAGATGTATTCATTGTCTAATCGACGAATAACGAAGTCTGTTGTTCTCTCAATTCCGAGTTTTTGCTTTGATATGACAATACTTGCCAATGGATCCAATAAAACAGGATGGTTCGATAAAAATTTCTGATAGTCTTCCTCTCTCAACTCTTTTACAAGTATTTTTTCTAACTCCTCAATTAAATGACGCGAAATATTTATGCTTGACTCAGAAAAAATATCAAATATTATCGTACGAAAATTTTCTGCTCTGCTTTGATCGCCCAATTGGGATACAAAGTTATTTTGATATAAAAAATTTATCAACGGATCAAATATGTTTTCATCGGTTTTGCTCTGCAATACGATATCGTAGAATATTGCTTTTGCTTCTTCTGAAGTTTCTTTCGCAGGGTATTTATTCAAGCAAGAATTCGGAGGGATATCAATTCCCATTAAATGCACTGGTAATTCTCCCTGTGAAGCATACCACAATGATTCGACTATTGAAGATGGATAGATTGAACCAGGAGCTTCTGTTATTATATCACCTAATAATTTAACACCAATTGGTCCTTTTTGAATAAGAGCTCTGCATACAATGCGAGGTATTATATGTTTCCCATAAGTATCGCCATCTTTTATTAAGAGGAACATCCCTCTTTGCCTATATTG
>PMML01000018.1 GCA_003162695.1 Ignavibacteriota bacterium
CGCCCTACGACGACTGGCACCGGCAGGCGTGGGCCGGCGCGCTCGTATTGCTTCTGCTCGTGTTATCCATCAACATCGGCGTCCGCTTTCTGACGCGTGACCGGTTCCGAAGCAAAATTTGAAATTTTGAAACGCCATGCCTGAAACCACCCAACCAGCGAGCAAGGCCGCCGCGGAATTCAAATCCGCCGGCGGTCCGGCTTTGAATGTGCGCAACCTGTCCGTCTTTTTCGGCAAAAACGCCGCCGTCAAAAACGTCTCGCTCGACATCGCGGCGCGTGCTGTCACCGCCATCATCGGCCCGAGCGGCTGCGGCAAATCCACCTTTCTCCGCGCGCTCAACCGGATGCACGAGTTGAACCCCGAGGCGCGCATGGAAGGTGAAATCCATCTGTTTGGCGACGACATTTACTCGCGCAACGTCGAGTCGGTCACCGTCCGCCGCCGCGTCGGCATGGTGTTCCAGAAATCCAATCCGTTTCCCACCATGTCGATCGCGGAAAACGTCCTGGTCGGGCTCCGCCTCAACGGGGTCAACGACCGGGTCTTCCTCCGGGAACGCTTGGAGCAGGCGCTGCGCATGGCCGCCCTCTGGGACGAAGTGAAGGATCACCTCAGCCGGCCCGGCATCAGTCTTTCCGGCGGCCAGCAGCAGCGTCTGTGCATAGCCCGCGCCCTTGCGGTGAGTCCCGAAGTTCTGCTGATGGATGAACCCGCGAGCGCGCTCGATCCGATTTCTACCGCCAAAATCGAGGAACTGGTGTACGAGTTGAAGAAAAATTATACCATCATCATCGTCACGCATAACATGCAGCAGGCGGCGCGCGTAAGCGATTATACCGCTTTTCTTTATATGGGCGAATTGATCGAATACGATGTGACGAAAAAAATATTCACCATGCCATCGAATAAGCAAACGGAGGATTATGTCACAGGACGGTTTGGATAAGAAAGGACAGCCGATGGAACGACATTTTCAAAAAGAAATTGAAAGTCTTAAAACTTCTCTTATTAAAATGGGAAGCCTTGTCGAAGAGAATTTTCGCCTGTCCGTTCAGGCGGTTCAGGAACTCAATATTGCCTGGGCCCAGAAAGTTATCGATACCGACGAGAGGGTCGATGCGATGGAAATTGAAATCGATAATGCGGTGATCGATCTGCTTGCCTTGCAGCAGCCGGTTGCACGCGACTTGCGTTTTATTATTGCGGCGCAAAAAATCAACAACGACATGGAACGCATCAGCGACCATGCCGTCAATATAGCCCAGGCGGCGATTACGCTGGCAAAACTTTCAACCTCAGATCTGTTCAATGAGATTCCTCAAATGATGAATATTGCACGCCAGATGCTCAAGGACGCTGTCGACAGCTTTATTCTCCTCGATGCACATGCGGCGAAAACGGTGCTTGAAACGGATGACCGGATTGATGAGTTCAACAGGACGGTTTCAAGAAGAGTTATTCAATACGTTAAGGAAAATCCGGAACTGATCGAATGCGGCCTGGAATTCAGCCGTATCAGCCGTAATATTGAACGCGTTGCAGATCTTTCCACCAATATTGCCGAAGAGGTCATCTTCCTGACACAGGCGAGAATCGTCAAACATCATGCTGATGATAAAGTGGATGCCAATAAGGAAAAACTCCATTTGAATTGAATGATCTGCCGATTTCTTCCATCCGGCGCTCTTCCTATGAAAACCAACGGTTGACGGAATGCCCGAGGAAATTAAAAGTTCCGAATCTCATCCCTCCGGCATCAGTTCATGAGGCTGCCGCGAATCCTGTTTTCCGACCGTGCTGCATCGTAGTTCTTTCCAACGAAATCATATTCCGTTAAATCTTCTGGACGTTCATGACAATAATTGTTATTTTCTGATGACCATAATGATCATCCTTGTTCATCCGGAGCATCGGAAATGAAACTGCGGCTTTCTCTGCAAGGTCGAATTTTACTGGGATTGGCTATCCTGGCTGTCGTGCTCTTAAGCGTTCTCTGGATTCTCGTTCGTCCGAAATATGAAACGAGCGTTGTATCAGAACGCATTACGATTGTCCAGCAGCTGCAGAGCTATGTCATAGAAAATTTGGACAAACAAATTTCCGAATGGGTTTCCGCATCGCGGTCTATTGCATGGGAGATTGCAGAACATCCGCGGGATGGAGAGTCGCTGCTGCGCAGTACGATCTCCCTTTTTCCGGAAATTGTTCAGATTAAAATTCAATCGCCGGAGCTGCCGGATGAATTGACCAGCCAGAATACCGCATATCCGGTGCCGGCCGTTCAGCCGGCGGAACATCAGTTTATTCCCTCCGCCGATTCGATCGTTCAGCTTGCATGGCTGACCGCCGTTCCCGGTACTCCTTCGACGATGATGGTTATGCGCACGCGGTTTCAGGTATCGGGAAGAATGTTCATGATGAGTGTGATCTGGGACGCGAAATCTTTGCAGCATTATATCGAGCGGCTTCCGCTGGGTACCGATTATTATCTCCGCATTTATTCAAAATCGTTTGTTGTTTTTGAAAACCGCCCGGAAAAAGCGTTTACCGATTCCGTACATACGCAGCAGCATATGAACGATTTACGGAAGGTTAAAAGCGCTGGAGGGGAATGGCGCGTTATTACCGGCACATTCCGGAGTACGGATCTCACGATGCTGGTTGCCGTTCCGGAAGGGGCGATCCTCGAACCTGTGCATCAACTCTTGGTGTATTCTTCCACGTTCATCGTTGGATTCTTGCTCGTCCTTCTTCTTCTCGGATGGATGCTGTCGTACCAAATCAGCCGTCCCGTTGCGCTGCTTGTGAAGGATGTCGAACGCCTTGGCAATTTGGATTTTCAGCAGACGATCCGTATTCCGGAGATGCGCAATCTTCGCAAAATGGGGGAGACAATTGAAGGGATGCGCCGGTCGCTGGAACGTTACCAGCGTTTGAATGTGGAAAAAATTATTTTGGAGGAGTGGAAAAACAAACTCTTCATGAATCACAGCGATGACCTGATCGGATTTACCGACGGCAACCATGCGTTTGTGTTTCGCAATGCCAAGTTCGACGAGTTATGTCAGACGCTTTCTCCTTCCCATGCCCTCACAACGAAGAACGAAGTTCTTCACCATTCAGCCGTTACAAAGATCAAGGAAACGTCTCAGAGGGAGGAGGCAGGACAGCTGACAACCGAGATGGTCCAGTCTGAATTGAAAATCCAATTGGAAGCAGAACGGATGGAGTACTATCGTGTCAACGATCTTTCGATTTTTCGAGAAGGAGAAAATCTCGGCTCGCTCATTATCTTTCACGATTTAACGAACGACCGCATGATCGATAAAATGAAAACGGAAATGATGAATATTGTCGTTCACGAACTGCGCAATCCAGTCAGCAGCATCATGGGCTTTTCCGATATTCTTCTGAACGATAAAACGGTGACCGATATCGAGTCGCGGGAATTCATGACGCATATTATGAACAGTTCGCAAAAACTCAATGCGCTCATCAACCGTTTTCTCGACATTTCACGCCTTGAATCGCGGCGCATCGAATATCCGAAAAAACTTATCGATTGCGCTGCATGCGTGCGGGAAGCGGTCAAAAGCCAGCAGCCGCAGCTGGCCCATAAATCGCTGATGGCCGAGATCGATATTGCCGAAGATATTCCGGAGATCGTCGTCGCGCCGGATTTATTCAGAGAGGCGGTTCTCAATCTTCTTTCCAATGCGATCAAGTACGGCGATTCTCACCGGACGATTGCCATAAAACTTATGCGTACCGGGAGCGATGTCGTTTTCAGCATAACGGACCACGGTTACGGCATTCCGCCGGAAGCTCAGGAAAAATTATTCTCGAAGTTTTACCGGGTTCCGGATGCGAAATCGATCAAGGAAGTCGGAACGGGGCTCGGTCTTGCCTACGTAAAGGAAATTGCCGAATACCATCACGGATCTATTACTCTTGAATCAAACGCTGAGATCGGGAGCAGGTTCACGCTGAGCATCCCGATCGTCACGGATGAAACTGCGGCCGTCTCATGAATAATTATCGTACTTTTCTTTTCTCTCTCCTGTTGCTCTCGGCATGCGTTCAGGCACAGCAAAAATCGATTGTTGTGGCGTCGGCGGATGTGGAGCGTGCCGCCGTACAATTGATCGGCGATTCTACGGCATGGCCGATTCTTGTTTCCATAGCGGAAAGGGAAACGGCAACAAATTCGTTCGTGCTTTCTTCGGCCGCGCAGAAACAGATCAAAGATTTTGCAGTTCATCATAGGCAGGTCCGCCAGGCGCAGCAAAAATTGATTGTGGAAATTAAGAACGGCGCTAAGGTCTTTGCAGCACAGGCGCTGGATTCTGTCGTGCAGACGCTGAAACTATATGCGGCGGCAGTGAACAACGGCCGGCTGGAAGAATCCTCCGGCTACTTTCTTCGTATTGTTTCGGAAACAGCGCTCATCGAACGGCTCATTGAAGAAAACCGTAACGAGACGATCGACGCAAAACTCGCTCAAAAAACCGGAATTGTCGATAAGCGAAAAGGCTATCTAGGCCTATGGGAAAATGCGGCGGTCGGAGATTTGTTCATCGCCGATGACGGCGTGAAGACGGGAGAAAAAAGTCTGGCACAATTGTTCTTTACCGACGGTGTGGATGTCACGGTAGATCCCAGTACGACGATCGTGATTCGCGCGTCGCAGCTCGATAAATTAAATCAAACGGTCAAGCGGGACCTTGCGCTGGTGAACGGCAGCCTCCTGGCAAAGCTTTCTGCAAAAGCAAAGGAAACAAACGATTTTTCTTTTCAGGCCGGATCTTCCGAATCGCAAATTAAGTCCGGGAAATTCTGGGCAAGTACAATCCCCAATAAAAGTGCACGCGTCTCGAATTACGACGGTATGATCGCTCTCTCTGCAAGCAATGTCCGCGTGACATTGCAAAGCAACCAGGGCACGGTTGTGGAAAAAGGAAAGCCGCCTCTTCCGCCGGTCGATTTGCTCCTTTCTCCGGAATTGACATGGCCCCGCGTCGATACGGTTATATACGCCGATCAGTTGAAGCTTGAATGGAAAAAGATACCAGGAGCAGTGCATTATCAAATTGAAGCAAGCCCGAGCAAAGATTTTGACAGGGAAATAAAACGTTTTTCAGTCGCTTCTTCTTCGTTTGAGTTGACCGGCATTCCGCTTGCAGTCACATATGTTCGGCTGCAGTCGATCGATCGATACTCGCTGCGCGGCACCGATTCTCCGGTTTATAAAATTATCCGAACAAAGAATACGCAGCCGCCCCCGATTCAGATCGACGGCTGGGATATGGACAGATTATATACGGTACTTGAATCGGTGACGATTCATGGAAAGACCGCGGCAGATGTCAAGCTGACCATCAACAATATTATAGTAAAACTGGACCGGATGGGGATATTCACGTACACCGCGCCGGTCAACAAAACGGAGACACAGTTGAATATTGCCGCTGTCGATCAATCCGGCAACATTAGCAAACGCCTGCTTTCGATCGTGCCCATGGACACTGCACAAGTGTACAGAATCGATTGGAATTGTGCGGCGGCGGGAGACATCGTGCATCCGACCGGAGAGACGGTCGAAGCGCGCGGGACGGCATATCCTCATGTCCGCGTGACTGCGGAACTCGGAACGCAAAAGAAAGTAGTGATGACAAGCCCGCAGGGAATGTGGGCGGTATCGCTGAAACCTGTTCAAGGCGAGGTTCTTCGATTGACCTTTGAATCGCCGAATGACAACCGGTCCATTGGCACGAAAACATGGAAAGTAGAATAATACTATGAAGCGATGGAAGAAGAATAAACAATCAATGAATATTCAAAGACGAAGAGGGGTATGGCTTGTCCTCGCAGTGTCGATCTTTGCGTTCCATCCTCTGCAGGCACAGGAAGTGTTTATGTTCGTTGCAGGGACAAAAGCTTCCGTACAGCTCACGGGCGATGCAGCGCACCGGTACGAATTTCTTATCAGGGCCGCTCAAGGAGCACAAAACGGATCGCTGCAAATCTACGACGCGGCGCTCGGCGGCATCGCAGATATCGTCTCGGGAGGCCAGCCAATGACAACGACCTATCGGTTGTTTTCCCGCAAGGAAGGTCAGGCCGATATTTTACAGAAAACTCTTACGGTGGTGAACGAACCGAAGTATATCAATCGCTGGGTGGAATTCGATTCGCTCCAGCCGGCGGACGGATCTGAATCATGGGTTGTGCGAGTGAGCGCGGATAAAGGAGGCGATGTCAATTCATTCAAACTCCGGGTTCAGGAATCGCCGGAGCATTCGCAGGAAAACGATTGGGAAATATTCTCCTATCATCTTCCGGTCAGTTTGTACGGCCTCACTGAAAACGACGAAGTACAGTTTGAACCCGCCGATAAAGCGGTTCAAAATTTTCCGCGGCTTATTCCCGCAGGAGAAGAACAATCGGTTGTCTCGGTACGCGATAATTTCGGTTCGACGTTTAAATTGCCGGTGCTGCAAAATCCGTTTGCCGCAGCGGTTCATGGCTTTGCGAATGAATGGGCGATCGCCATCGGCGGTTCGGCGGAACGCATTAATAATCTAGTTGTGACGAGCAAAGGTGCGGCTCCGGTTTTGTGGAAGTGGAAGCCGGTCATTCTTCAGCGGCCGAAGAAACCGGACATCGGCATACTGCAGCTGCCTGGAACCGGCTGCCGGAATGCACGGCTTATTCTTTCCGAACAAACAAAGAATGAATTTCATGAACGCTCCCCGAAATGGGTTATTGAAAGTACTTCCGCCGAAGGGGATTCTATTCTTGCCGAGTTTTCCGAACCGGGCGCACATGAAATTTTCGGTTTTTTCCCGACTGCGGCAATGTATGTTCCAAAATACTGGATTCAAAATTTTATAGTCCATCTCGCTGCGCTTCCCGCTGCAGCAGTTTTTGCGGCGAAATCTATTCTTTCTCCCGGTGAAGGGCTGCTTCTATCCGCCCCTGCGGCGCCGCGTGAAGAAGAACATCCATGGCGGTACAAATGGTTTGTCAACGGAGAAATGCGGGGCGATGCACCTTCTCTGACCTTTGTCAATGTTCTGCCGGGAATGTATGAAATAAAAGTTGTTGTAAACAACGGTTCCTCCAGCGCCCTCTGCAGCGAGGCTTCTGCGGCACGAAAAATTCGAGTTAATGCGCAGCCATACGGAGAAATTAAAGCGCCGCGTATTGTCGGCCGTTCGGCAGCAACAAAATTTTTCACTGTCAATGCGGTCGATCCGGACGGCGATTCGATTGCTTATCGATGGAGCGGTCCGGGTATTGCCGCCGGAGCCGAAGATTCTGTTGTGACCATCAAGCAGGATAAGGCCGGTGATTATTCTATTAAGCTGACACTCTCCGACCGGACGGGGACCAACAATTCCGACTATTCAACTCTCTTCGCCTATCATGTCGATGCGGATCCGGTTCCGGTTTTTTCGCTGCCCGAACAGGCCGCACCCGGAGATAAAATTATGCTTTCGGCGCTGCAGTCCAAAGATCCGGATAACGACGCTTTAGCAGTGCATTGGAAAGTGAGCGACGGTTCCGAGTTGTCGAATCCGGAAGCGGCCCTGTCGTTCGATCAGCCCGGAGACTATACCGTTACTTTGACCGTCGACGATGGAGAAGGGGTCGAAAACTCCGTCCAATCGTGCGAGCATTTGATTCATATTAACGCTCCGCCGGTTCCGGTTATTTCAGCGCTCGACCATTCCAATTCCTCCAAACAGAATTTTTCCGCTGGGAAGACAACCGATGCAGACCAATCCGATCTTCAATATTCCTGGAATTTCGGAGACGGTGCAACTGCGGAAGGAAAGGACGTTACGCACGTCTTTCAGCAAAGCGGATCGTACAAGATTACGCTGACCGTAGACGACGGACAAAAACAAACGAACAGTATCCAGTCGGCTGCGCATACGCTTGTCGTTAACAAAAATCCGATAGCGCAATTTTCCATTCCCGAGCGGTGGGCACCGATGGTGCCGCTGTATGTCAATGGAGCGGCAAGTTATGACCCGGACGGAACGGTCACCGGATATACATGGCTGCTCAACGGCAAAGAAGCGGCGCTGGACAGCGCCGCCGATCTCCTCTTCCCGGACCCGGGCGATTATGCTGTGGCTTTAAAAGTGAAGGATAATTCCGGATTTGAAGATGCAGTCGGATTGAAGACAGCAAAGATTCATATCAATTTTCCGCCGGTCGTCAAGCGGCATACGGTGCCGGAAGTCGCGGAACCGAATGAACCGGTTGTCTTCGATTCCAAAGGAACGTACGATCCGGACGGAACAATTGCATCCGTAACATGGAGTTTTCCGGACGGTACGGTTTTGACCGGCCCAAAAGTCACACGGTCATTCAAGACATCCGGTGTCGTTACGATCAGAATAAGCGTAGATGATGGTCAGGGTTTTGCAAATTCGGTACAAACAAAAGACTTCCCTCTTCTGGTCAACAATACGCCGATTATCGTAACTAAAAATCTCATTCACACGAATTCCCAGATTGTCAATCTGGATGCATCGCAGAGCTACGATATCGACGGGCAGGCTCTGAAATTCGATTGGCTTCTCTCCGATGGATCACACCGGCACGAGTCTTCCTTTAACTGGCAGGCTCCGGCAGGAGGTGTCCATTTTATTACTTTAACCGTCGATGACGGGCAGGGTAAGAAGAACAGCATCGCACGTGAAACGATCCGCCTGATCGTCAACAGGTCGCCGGTTGCCGTAGTCGATTCTATTATTTTTTCCTGCAGCGGCCAGACTATATTGCTGAACGGATCCCGCTGCTATGATCCGGACAACGATCCGATGACGACACAATGGAATTTTGCAGACGGAACGACCTCCGCCGAAATGAATCCGGCGCATGTTTATACAAAGCCGGGTTATTACAATGTGCAGCTCGTATTGAGCGACGGGTTTGCGGAAAAACCGACCGTCGCAACCATTCCAGTCATCGTAGAGGGATCGCCGCAGGCGGTTCAAGGCTTTGCCGATACGACGGTATGCGTCAACTCGCCGGTGGAGTTCGATGCCGCCAGGAGCAGCGATCCGAACGGTCCGCTCGGTTCCTATACATGGGACTTCGGCGACGCCATCACGACTTTCGGAAACAAAGTTTCACACGCTTTTTCGAAACCGGGGACATATACTGTGGTTTTAACGGTTGTCGGAAACGGCAGCGGAAGATGCAGTCGTGTCAGTCAGGCGTCATCAACTGTTCATGTTGTCGAAGGTCCGTCAGCTGAATTTTCAATGCCGGAAGCTGTGAGCATGAACGAAGTTATTCATGTCGATGCGGCAAAATCCAGACCGAATGGAATTCTCCTTTCGACCAAATGGACAGTACAATCGAGCGATACGGCTTTTGCACTGGATGGTTCGCAGGCCCAGTTTGCATTTACAAAACCTGGGGTATACGATGTCAAGCTTATTCTGACCATTGAATCGAAAACAAACTGCAATATCGCAGCCCTCACGCGCAGTGTCCGGGTAAATGCTCCGCCGGTGCTGAAGTGGAATATTCCGAAAGCGATCGCCCTCGGAGATTTGCTTGTAATGGATGCCGCCGCATCGTACGATCCGGACGGTATTATCACGGATTATATCTGGACGATGGACGGAAAAGTGATTGCAACGACCCAGGTGGCTTCGATGATTATGACAACGGCGGGAAAACATACCGTCTCGCTGCAGATCACGGATAATTCGGGAACGTCGTCCCGTTCCGTTTCGCAGGTGATGGTTGTGGATGTCAATTCAAAACCAAGTCCATTCTTCTCGCTGCCGGATCTGATGTACGAAGGAGAAGAGGCGCAGCTTCTTCCGCTGCCGGCCGCCGATGCGGATGGAGATGTATTATCGTTTATTTGGAAAATCGATAGTGAGGAATATTCATCATCGACGCTGTCGTTTAAAAAATCGGGCAAACATATCGTAACACTGATTGCCAACGACGGGCGCGGTCTTAACAATTCGATCGATTCGGTTTCAAAAGAAATTTCGGTGATTGCAAAACCCGATTTGAAAGCCCTGACCGTTCCGAAGAACTGGCTTGTCGGCAGCGAAGTCAATATTGCAGAAATCACATCGTTCCGCGGCGTCGGCTTTATTATCGATTCCGTTCTTGCCGCGCAAATGCCGATAAGGATGGAAGGAAAGCAGGCAGTCACCCTCGGCTGGGCGCCGAAGGGAATTTTACTGGCAAAGGAACAGTTCGATATTCAGGTCTGGCCGGCTTTGGAATTTACAGGCAAACCGGAGTCCCGGGAATTGATATGGAACCCGTCGAATCCTGCGACCGTTGTTACGGTGCCGGATGTAAACCGTCCGGAAAATCGAAACGTCCGGTTTGAATGGAAAAAGGGAACGACAATTATTGGCTATGGAAAAGTGGTTGCAGTTCCTCTGACAAAGGGCGAGAATCGTTTCACGGTCACGGCGCTCGATCAGGATATGGTCGGTGCACGTCCTGTGAGCATGGAAATTGCAGTTCTTTGTCAATAAAGATAGTTCTTGGTGCGTAGTGCGTCATTCAGCTGGATGCATAAAGTAGATTCCTGTTTTGAAGGAAAGCATCATGGAACCTCCGGTTGTGCTGCGGTTCAAAGTTCAACGATAATGGGTTACTTTGTTTGACTGGTTACAAAAAAAAACGGGAACTAAAAACCACGAACTAAGTACTACGAACTCAATCCTTTGTCTCGGCAAGTGCGAGTTGCTGGGAATAACCATTCCATGTAGTATACGCTTCTTCTATTTTTTTCTTGAGAAGGGCGTATTCTTCCGTAATTGCCGCCGCATCGGATCCTCGCTTGTAGAACTCCGGTTCGGCGAGGATCGCTTCGATCTCCGTTTTTCGTGCTTCCAGCCTCTGAATATCGGTCTCTGTCTGTTCAATAACCCGTTTGACGGTCCGAATTTTTTTTGCAGCCGCCTTTTTCTTTTCTTGTTCTTCCTGGCGGTTCTTTCTTTTTTCTTCCGGCTGCAACGGAACGGCTGCCGGTTGAAGCGCTTTTCGTTCCGTTTTTTTCTTTGCAAGGTATTCCGACACATTGCCGAGATATGTTTTAACGCTGCCGGGAGAAAGTTCGAGTACTTTATTTACAAGAGGATCGAGAAACGCCCGGTCGTGTGACACGATAAAAAACGTTCCATCATAAGCGCTCAGTGCTTCCTGTAAAACATGCTTTGAACGCATATCCAGATGGTTGGTCGGTTCATCCATGATCAGAAAATTCGCCGGCTGGAGAAGCATTTTTGCGAGCGCAAGACGGCTTTTTTCTCCGCCGGAAAGCACTCCGACGTTCTTGAATACATCGTCTCCATGAAAGAGAAATGATCCGAGCAATGTCCGCAGTTGTACGCGGGTTTCGGTCGCTGCTGAGGATTCAACCGTCGTCAGAACATCGAGCGAGAGATCCAATTCCTCCGCTTGATCCTGTGCAAAATATGACACTGTTACGTTGTGGCCGGGGACGCGTTCTCCCGAGTCGAACGGTTCAACGCCGGCGAGTATGCGTGCAAGGGTCGATTTGCCGGCTCCGTTGACGCCAACCACCGCAACACGGTCTTCTCGTTCGATTTTGTAATTCAAATTACGGATCACGCAATTCTCGCCGTACGATTTAAATATGGATCGCAGTTCCATTGCGACGCGCCCGCTCGGTTGAGGCTGCGGGAAATGAAAATGGATTTCATCCTCTTCATTTTCCAATTCCACCGTTTCCATTTTTTCCAGCTGCTTGACGCGGCTTTGCACCTGACGTGCTTTTGTGGCTTTGTAACGAAATCGATCGATGAACTCCTGAGTTTGTTTTATATGCTGCTGCTGATTTTTATACTGGTTGATTAATAATTCTTTTCGAACGAGCCGTTCTTTTTCGAAGAACGAATAATTTCCGTTATAGATATCGAAGTGTCCGCCGGAAAGAGCTATTGTTTTAACGGTCAGGCCGTCCAGAAACGCGCGGTCGTGTGAAACAAGTATAATAGCGCCGTTGTAATGCTGTAAATATTCTTCGAGCCATTGAAGAGATTCAAGGTCGAGATGATTGGTAGGTTCATCGAGGAGGAGAACGTTGGGTTCCTGAAGCAAAAGCTTTGCAAGAGCGATGCGCATTTGCCAGCCGCCGCTGAATTCATCGGTCTGGCGCTGCATATCCTGCGTCCTGAAACCCAATCCCATCAAGACTTGTTCGATTTTGGACTTCATCCGGTAGGCGTCAAGTTCTTCCAATTTATGATGAAGCTCGCCGAAAATTTCAAGCGTATCCATATATTCGGGAGACGATGGATCGAGCGTTTCGAGTGAATGCTGTACTTCTTTGAGTTCCTCCTGAACAAGCAGTATATCTTCAAAAGCAGTCACCGCTTCGTCATAAAGTGTTTTTCCCTTGGTGGAAATGCCGTCTTGCGGCAGATAGCCGGCGGTCACAAAATGCGCTTTATGAACGAAACCGGTATCGGAAGAGTTCAGTCCGGCAATAATTTTTAAAAGCGTAGATTTCCCGGAACCGTTGGCGCCGACCAAACCGAGGCGGTCGTGAGCGCCGATGGTGATGCAGAGATCGTCGAAGAGCGTCCGCTCCCCGAATTGTATGCCGATATGTTCGAGTGAAAGCATAGAAGAGCAATAATATAGTCAAAAAAGGCGTTTAGAAGAAGAAAAAGAATAAAAGAAGATTCATTGATTTGATGCAAAAAAGTCCGGCATATCCCATTTTCTTGTTTCATGAAAACAACAAACAGGAGACTGAAAACCGAAGAACTGATCGACTAAATACCTGATAATCTTGAACATCAGCCTGCCCGCCAAATTGCGCAGCAGGTTGGCATCCACGCAGGCGGGCGCGGCAGCAAGGAATTACACCGAACATTGAATTGTGCCTTTCACGCGACAGATTATATTTTTTATCTGCCATTTACTCTCCACTGCTTTATAATTGCCACTTAAATTTCTTGTTCCTTAAAAAAAAGTCCATCTGCTCTGCCGTGAATTTCGATTTTCTTTCTACAGCTTCGATCGTATTAAAAGCATTATGCGGAGTTAATAGAACATTGGTGAAGGAGAGCAGATGAAGAACCTGTGAAGACGCCGGGTTCATGCCGCTGCGCAATCCCGAAGCAACATCAGGTTCGTTTTCATAGACATCCAGGCCGATACCGCCCAGATGATGTTCCTCTGCAAGTTTAATCAAATCGGCCGTCGGTGAATGTTCCCCCCGTGCGATATTGATAAAAACTGTTCCCGGTTTTGATTTTTTTAAAAGCGAATAGGAAAAATATCCGCGATTCGATTCCGTCAGATTCATTGCGCACAGAATTGCATCTGCCCATGCAATGCCGTCTTCTTTTTCCAAATACCTCAAAGAATCGAAACGCTGTATAAGATCGACACCGCAGACATTCATTCCAATTCCCTGCCCGATTCGGACGATCTCGCTTCCAATACGCCCGACACCGACCACAAGAAGATTTTTTCCGCAGCATTCCTGTCCGGTCAAACCGTCTCTCTGAAATTGCAGGATCTGTTTCATCTGGCGGGGCAATTTTCTAAATAGAGACATCATAAGAAGAACAGCATGTTCGGCAACAGCCTGTGTTGCATATTCTTCCAGAAAACCGAGCGGCAGCGGCTTTTGAATTTTCGATTGATACGCTTTTAGATGATCATATCCGGTGCTGCGGCTCAATATTCCGTCGATTGCCTGCGACCATTCGACAGGTACAATCGATTGTGTGCGGATACTGATCAATCTTGCCGGCGGTGCCATATGTCCCGCTTCCTGAATGGTTCTGGATGTAAAATCGAAAGAGAGAGCCGGCCCGAGATGCCTTCTGAGCGCTTCCTCTTCTTCTTCGAAAGCTTCATAAAAATATGCGTCCATATAATTGCGCTCCTGTTATTCTAATTTTCGAATACGCGGCACCCTGAAATAGATCCATGAAGCAAAAAGCAGTTCCACAAATCCGCAGAAAGCAACTGTTGTAGTCACGCTCGTTGCTTCGGCAAGAGTTCCGCACAACAGCGAGCCGATCGGCATCATTCCCATGAGGCTCATTGCATAAACACTCATGACCCGGCCCCGGAGTTCATCCGCGACATGTGTTTGGACAAGGGCGTTGCACATATTCAATAAAGCCATAAAGCCCCATCCGGCTCCGATCAGCATAAGAATGGATATGGACAGTATGCGTGTGAAAGAGAAAAGTAAAATAAAAATCGGAAACACAAACGAGCCGATAGTCAGAAGCCGTCCTTTCGAGCGGAATCGTCCAAAAGAAGCGATCGTGAGCGCCGCTATAAGCGAGCCGAATCCACGCGAAGATTGAAGGAAGCCGAGTGTCGATGAATCGCCGTGCAGGATGTTGACCGCCCATGCAGGGAAGAGCGTCATGTATCCCATGCCGAAAATATTGGAAATTGCGACAATGACGATCAAGATACCAATGGTATCGTGCGAAATTACGTACCGTAAGCCGGTTTTTAAGTCTTTCAATGTTGAATTCAATTTTTGCACTTTAACAAACGGCTGCAAACGCATCATGCTGAGAGCTATGATAACCGCAAGGAAAGAGACACCGTTGATCATAAAGCAGATTCCCGGACCGAACGCTGCATACGTAATTCCGGCAACTGCGGGGCCGACTGCCAGCGCTGAATTAAACATTGTCGCATTGAGAGCAATCGCGTTCGTAATGTCTTCCGGGGGAACGAGCTCCCGAACGAAAGATTGTCTGGCCGGAGCATCGAAAGCGTTGGCGATGCCGCCGCAGAATGCTATAATGAGAAGATGCCACGGCTGCACAATATGAAAGAAGGTTAGAAAAGAAAGAATAAAGGCGAGGGCCATCATGGAATTTTGCGTGATGAGGAGGAGGGTTCGCCGCGGCATTCTGTCCGAGGCGACACCGCCAAGCAAAGTGAGAAGCAGCGTGGGCAATCCTGCGGCAAAACCGACATATCCTAAATAAGCTGAAGAATGCGTCAACTGGAATACAAGAAAACCGATAGCGGTGGTCTGCATCCATGTTCCGATAAGCGATGCCAATTGTCCGGTGAACCATAAACGATAATTCCGGTGCTGGAGCGACATAAATGCTGCGTTCAAACTCGGCCGGGTTCTGCGATTGATATCCGGTTCTGCTCCAGTTTGAGCGGTGATTTTCTGAATCCGTTTTTTTTCTTTGTTTTTCATAGGCAAATATTTTTGTAGAATACACAAAGAATGCAAGGAAAACAATAAAGAAGCCGCAGCAAGATGGCGAAGTAAGCTGCAGCTTTTTTCGTTTTTTTAGGAATCGGAATATTCTTCATGCATGATACTCATGAGGTGTATCGGTTTTTTCATTAATCAGCCCGCCTTAAATAATGTTGTCCACATTGAGAAATCGAGACATTTCCCCGATTCCTTTGTGATATTATTTATGAAGCGGCATCTTTATTTATAGATATTTTATTACATTATTGCAAACGTTTGCGGTAAGGATATTTTGCATGAGATTGGTTTCAATAACCGATATTGCTAAAAAATTAGGCATATCTGCTTCTACTGTATCCCGTGCTCTCAAAGATCACCCTGATATCAGCAATGAAACTAAAAGACGAGTAAAAAAGCTAGCCAAAGACTCAAAATATTCTCCGAATCCGATTTCGCAAAGTCTCAAAAGCAATCGTACGACAAACATCGGGGTCATTATTCCTGAAATTGCCCACGATTCATTTGCTAAAGCAATAAGCGGAATCGAAGAAATTGCATATCAGACGGGATATACCACTCTGGTATGCCAGTCCAATGAAAACTATGAGAGAGAAGTTGTGAATTCGAATATGCTGTTGAAGCAAAGAGTTGCAGGCATAATTGTTTCCATTTCTCAAGACACAATGAAGAGCGATCATTTCAGGAATTTAATTGATTATCACATGCCGCTTGTTTTCTTCGATCGTGCATGCGACGATATAAAGGCAAATAAAGTTGTCATAGATGACGCAAAGAGCGCTTTTCATGCAGCTATCTATTTGTTGGAAAGGGGATATAACAAAATAGCCCACTTTGCCGGTCCGAAAGAATTGGGGATCTGTCAAAGAAGATTGGAAGGATATCGTGCGGCTCTTAAAAAGTCAGGCATTTCTATAAATGATCAACTTATTCGTTTCGGAGGAATGTCCGAAGAAGACGGATATAAATCGATGGATGGGCTTATAAGAGAGAAAAACCTGCCGGATGCAATTCTGGCTGTCAATGATCCGGTTGCAATTGGAGCTTTCCAGAGAATTAAGGAAGAAGGCCTGAATATTCCTAACGATATCGGTCTTGTAGGTTTTTCTAACAATCGAATCACAAGTTTGGTAGATCCTCCACTGACAACCGTAAACCAGCCGTTTTATGATATGGGGAAAAAATCTGCGGAAATACTCATTCGTATAATACGAGATGGAATCGAAAGTGTGGGAACCTCCACGTTTACTCTGGAAGCGGAATTGATTATCCGCGGTTCGACAAAATAAAAATTTTTATTAATACCGCAAACGTTTGCAATAAGGCATGTGTGCCCTTAGTGTATAATGAAATCCACACATAGAGCAATAGCGATATCGCCGGAAATGACAGGAATATCTATGAGCGGCTTATTTTCTAAAGCAGACATTGTCCCGGCAGGCCGGCTCCCTGATGTGAAAACATGTTTGTACCCGCGGTAATCTTTAAGTTAAAAAAGAAACTGGAACAACATCTGCAGATCTAAAAATAAAAATCCTTTTGCAAGATGTATTTATGAAAATAA
>PMML01000096.1:0-134 GCA_003162695.1 Ignavibacteriota bacterium
AATGAATTGAGATCGCGCGTATGCGCACGGTCGTACAGGACTCCCACGATGAGGAAGAGCATCGCGGTGATTGTTCCGTGATTGAACATTTGAAAAACCGCACCCATCATGCCCTGCGTATTGAGCGCCGCCAG
>PMML01000096.1:246-27607 GCA_003162695.1 Ignavibacteriota bacterium
CAATGTATGCCAATGTCCGCATCCATGTTCCGGCGCCTGCAAGAAGCGATCCGGAGACATAGTTTTCCGGATTCATCATGGCTAAAAGACTGAACGAATGAATCTTTTCTCCCGTTGCAGGATCCACNNTACATCGGCAGAAGCATCAATTCCCAAAAAACGTAAAAAAGGAAAAAATCCAAAGCAACAAAGACGCCCATCATTCCCGTGTCCAGCAGGAGCAGCATCGCCATATATCCTTTTAATGCTTTATCCGTTTTCCACGAAGCGAACACGGCAATAAAGCTGATGAGCGCCGTCAGGATCACCATCGGAACGCTGATGCCGTCGACGCCGAGAAAATATTCTATCCTTATATGCCCGAACGAACCGGTATTGCCGATGTCGATCCACTTTGCGCATTCAACGAACTGCATCCCTTCCTTCGTATTGATGCCGCCGAGGTTGTAGTTGAAATTGACATATATCAGCGCTGCCAGAACGACCTGCAGCAGAGTGACGATTGCGGCCGTCCATTTCATTGCCGATTTAGCATCCTTCGGAATAAGTAAAATAATAATCATTCCGAGGACCGGCAAAAATGTTATCGCACTCAGGACATGAAGAGATTGTAATGTCATCAGTTTCAACTCCTATAAAAATCGCATTGCACGCTTAACGGAACCATAAGAAAAAGATCATCACGGCAAAAAGAACAAAAACAAGATACGTCTGAACTTTTCCGGTTTGAACACGGCGTATCAACAATCCGAAAAAGCCGGAAAACCACGCCGTAAAATTTACCATCCCGTCTATCACTTTCGAATCGAATCCGCCGATACCCATAAAGAGCAGGAAGAAGGACAACCCGGCTACAGCGAGTCCGAAAATTCCGTATTCAATAATTTTCCAGGCCGGACCCCATTCCGGCATTAAACCCGTCATGGCAAACCAGCCGGCAAGGAGAGACAGACAAACGCATCCGATGGTATAGATAAGCGTTCCGGTCTTGTTCCCTTTAAAAGTTTCCTTTGTGCCGTGCGTAACGGCAATCGTAAGTTTTGCCGTGCCGTTCACAAGCCCGTCTACGATAGTATTGTCGAACCAGGAAAGGATCTTCGCAATTCCTTTCGTTCCTGAAACGAAAACAAACTCGTATGCTTCATCGACATACCATTTATTGAAAGATCCTTTATACAGCCATTTGATAACCGGGGCTTGCGCCAAAACATCGGCATCGATTTTTTTCCACCGGTACATCGCAAAGGCAAGAAGAATACCGAGTCCGGCAACGGACAGCGAAAGCGCCATAGCGGGAATGTGCGATTGGCGGACCGTTTGCTCGAACACGTCCTTATTCACCGCCGCAACGGAGGCTGGCACGACCGACTCCGGACGTTCGACCGCATGATACAACCAGCCGGAAGAAGCGCCGACCGGATTAAAACTATAAAACATAAAGAATGAAAGCACCGCAAGCACAATGAGCGGAATTGTCATCACGGCGGGAGACTCATGAATCGATTCATAGCGGTGAGGGTCTTTATGCTCCCCGAGAAACGTCAAAATAACGAGACGGAACATATAGAACGCCGTCATCCCGGCCGCAAGAAATGCTAAGAGGGGAATAAGAAAGTTTCCCTTCAGGGTCCCGTATGCCAATGTGCCGGCAAGAATCTCGTCTTTGCTCAAGAATCCGGATGTAAACGGAATGCCGCAAATTGCAAGCGTATAGGCTAAAAACGTCAAATATGTTATCGGCATCCGTTCCCGGAGTCCGCCCATATTGCGAATATCCTGCGGATCGGTCTGATGATCGTTCGTCTGATGCACGGCATTGTGCATGGCATGAATAACGGAACCGGAACCGAGGAACAATCCCGCTTTGAACATAGCATGCGTTGTCAGATGGAAAAATCCAGCCGTGTAGGCGCCGACGCCTAATCCCATAATCATATAACCGAGCTGGCTCACCGTGGAGTATGCCAGGACTTTCTTAATATCGTTTTGTGTAAGCGCGATTGTTGCGGCAAAAAATGCTGTGATGGCTCCGGTGTAAGCGATGACGGTCAGGGCGTCTGCGGTCAGCATTGCGAACATCCGCGTTACAAGATACACACCCGCAGCAACCATGGTTGCCGCATGAATCAATGCGCTGACCGGCGTAGGGCCTTCCATGGCATCCGGCAGCCAGACATGGAGAGGAAATTGAGCGGATTTTCCGACGGCGCCGCAGAATAGTAAAAGACCCGCAGCGGTCAGCCACCATTCGCTCCCGAACGGAATTTGTCCGGAGCGAATCGCTTCAAAAATAACGTCGAACCTGAACGAATGATACGCGGTAAAAAGAATCAGTATGCCGATGAACATTCCCACATCGCCAATGCGCGTGACAATGAATGCTTTTTTCGACGCATCGGAGGCTGATTTTTTTTCGAACCAGTGGCCGATAAGCAGATACGAACTCAAACCGACTAATTCCCAGGAGACATACATTATGAAAAAATTATTCGTCAGAACGATTCCCAGCATGGAAAACGTAAAGAGTCCGAGGTAGGCATAGTAGCGGCCGTACCGGATATCATTGTGCATATATCCGATAGAGAACAGGTGCACGAGTGAGCTGACCGTACAGACAACGACAAGCATAATGGCAGTCACGTTGTCGATCATCATTCCGAGTTCGATCTTCAGTTCCCCGATGCCGGGAACGTTTCCAAAATTGACCCATGTAAATGCGGCCTGCAGAGTTTGATCGTGATATGTATTGAGCTTAACGAACAGAATTGCCAGCACGGCCGCAAGCGCTGCAAAATGGACAGATGTGCCGAGCCAATCGCCGCCGCGAGGCAGGCGCTTGTTCAAAAAGATCAGAACCGCAAAGTCCAGCAGCGGAACCAGCCAGACGGCTGCGGCAATCAATAAAAGGGTTTCAGATGACATACGTTCTATTTTCGATTGACAATATTCTGTTGACAATATTCAAAAGACATGACGGCGGTCAATCTTTCAAATCGCTTATCTCATCCACGTTAACCGTGTTGAAGTTCTGATAAATATTCAGCACGATCGCAAGCGCGATGGCCGCTTCGGCCGCCGCAAGTATAATCACAAAAATTGCAACAGCGTGCCCTTCCAGGGAATTGGCAACATACCGGGAAAAAGCGACAAAGTTGATATTTGCCGCATTGAGAATCAGCTCGATTCCCATCAGCACCATCACCGCATTACGCCGGGTCAGGACGGCAAAGAGGCCGAGAGAAAACAGCAGCCCGCTGAGGACAAGAAAATGCGTCAGTCCCGGATGCTGCAGCCAGATGAGAATATCCTGCATAGTCGATCTTTCTGTTTAAACTTTCTTTTCCCGCCGGGCGATCATCGCTGCACCGATCAACGCTACGAGCAGGATAACCGATGAAACTTCAAACGGCAGCAAGTAACTTGTGAGCAGAATGACTCCGATCTGCGGAGCGGTCGTTTGGAAAACCGCTGCCTGCGCTGCGATGTGCCAATCGGTCGTTCCGAGAACTCCGACAACCGTTCCGGCCAGTGCGGCCGTAATAAGCACAGCCGGCAGCACTTGAATCGTTCCGGTTTTGATATCGACATTGATCTGATGACTTGTCAGCATCACAGCGAACAGAATAAGCACAAGAATGCCGCCTACATAAATCAGAAGCTGCGTAACGGCTATAAAATCCGCAAGCAGAAAAACATAGATTCCCGCAACGCCGAAAAATGCAAAGAGAAGCGCGAATGCCGACCGGACGATATTGCGCGAAAACACAACGACACACGCTCCTCCGAGTGTTATCAGAGCGAACACATAAAACAGAATTGTATACAGATCCATAGGCGCTTTCATCAAAGCAAAAATACCGTTTCCGACATTAAAGAAACATCTTGTAACTGCTTGTATATTTTGTAGCCGACGGCGGTGACGTCGGGATATTCCCGCGGTCAGCGACCGCGGCTACAGCGAGATATGAAATTTTATCAAGATTTTTCATTTTTCTCTTCCGGCGGCTTCGGCGCATCCGTCGGTGCAGATTGCGGCAATATCACTTTGACCTGCAAAGGAGCGGCAGCCGTCTGCGGCTGTGCCGCCTTTTTCGCGGCCTGATCCGCTTCATAGCTTTTGAGCTTTTCCTTTGCCGTCTCAATTTCCTCCGCCGTCATATCGGCAAAACTGTAAATCAAATTTTTCCGGTCAAGTTCGCTGAACTCGTACACGTCCGTCATGACGATGCAATCGGTCGGGCACGGATATACGCACAGCCCGCAGTAGCAGCATTTGCCGATATCGATATCGAACTTCGGAACATACAATCGTTTTTTTGTCTTCTTCGATGTCAGTCCCATGTCGACATCCGGAGTGGATTTTATAGTATCGATCGTGATACAATCCACCGGACACGCTGCCGCACACTGATCGCATCCGATGCAATCGTCGATATTCACGTACAAACGGTTGCGCGCACGTTCCGGAATCATTTTCTTGACCGTCGGGTACTGAATAGTGACCGAGCGGGTAAAGATATGTTTTCCCGTTATCTTCATTCCCACCGCAACCGTATAGAGCGAATGGAAAATGTTATAAAAATATGTTCTGACAGCAGACATCGTTGCTTTCGATTGAATCAAATTACCAGAATAAATCCGACAGCCAGCAGACAGAAAAGAAGCCACGGCGTCAGTACTTTCCACGAAACGTACATCAACTGATCCACGCGCAGGCGCGGCAGTGTCCACCGCACCCAGATCTGCAGAACGACAAATGCGAACGACTTTATTACGAACCAAAAAACGCCCCAGACCGGACCGCTCATCACGGCGCCGAACGGGCTCGACCATCCGCCGAGAAACAACGACACGCCGACGGCGGACACGGTAAAAAGATTTGCATATTCGGACAAATAAAAAATCGCAAAGCGCATGCCGCTGTATTCCGTAAAGAATCCCTGCACAAGTTCGGATTCCGCTTCCGGAAGATCGAACGGAGTCCGGTTGACTTCCGCGATGGAGGAAATAAAAAGAATCAGGAACGCAATGAACGTGAACGGAAGCAGGCAGAGCTTCTGCGTCAGCGGCAGCGATCCGCCGAAGAGCAGCCAGTTTTGTATGCCGCCGTCCTGAAATTTTGTCACCGCCTGAAGATTCAGCGAACCTGTAATCATCGCGACCATGACGATTGCCAGTGAGGTGGGTATTTCATAACTGATCATCTGAGCCGCGGAACGGACGCCGCCGAGCATCGACCATTTGTTGTTGGACGACCATCCCGCCATTAAAATGCCGATCACGACAAGCGAGCCGGCGGCGACGAGAAAAAAGACGCCGAGGTTAATGTCCGCACCGATAAAGAGAGAAGAAAACGGAAGCACGGCATACATGGCGTACGATCCGGCAAATGCGATGTACGGCGCAAGACGGAAGAACATCTTGTCCGACCGGTCCGGAATAATATCTTCCTTCAGCAGCAGCTTGATCATATCCGCAATATTCTGCAGTACCCCGTGCCATCCGGTGCGCATGTAGGCAACGCGATCCTGAATATGCGCTGCAATTTTCATTTCCGTGTACAGAACCACCAGCACGTATGTCAGAACAAAAACCAGCGGGAGAGCGCTCAAGAGCACTGCCTGAACAACAGGATTGGAAAATATATATTGAATTGTTTCCATGGGTTTTTACCGATCGACCTCGCCGAGGACGATATCGATGCTTCCGGCAATCAGGACAAGGTCTGCCAGCATTATACCGCGGGCGATTTCCGGCAGAACGCTGAGATTTACAAAAGCCGGTCCGCGGGCTTTGACGCGGTAGGGACTTGCCGTACCGTCGCTGACAACGTAAAATCCAAGTTCCCCGCGGGGCGACTCGCTTCGCACGTACGCTTCCGCATCTTTATCGGGACGGATGCGCTTCGGAATCGCCGCCTGCACATTCCCTTCCGGCAGTCCGGCCAGCGCCTGTTCTATAATATTGAGGCTCTGCTCCATTTCGTGCATGCGGACAATATGCCGGTCCCAGCAGTCGCCGACCGTGCCCACTTCTCCCCTGCCGATCTGCGGTTCCCATTCGAACTTGTGATACACGGAATACGGATCGTCCCGCCGCAAGTCCCAGTTGACGCCTGAGCCGCGCAGCTGCGGTCCGCTGACGGCATAATTGATTGCAACATCTTTCGGCAGCACTCCGACATTTGCCGTTCGCTTGACGAATATTTCATTGTAGGAAAGCAGGTCGTTCAGCATCTTGATGCGCTTGCGGTAATAAGCGCAGAATTCTTTTGTCTTATCGACAAACTGCGGCGGCAGATCGTGTGAAAGTCCGCCGATCCAGATATAGTTATAGAGCAGCCGCGCCCCGCAGGTCATCTCGAACAAATCGAGAATTTTTTCCCGGTCTATAAATGTATACAGGAACGGCGTAAAGGCGCCGGAGTCGATGCCGTATGTGCCGACGGCGATGATATGACTCGCAATGCGCTGCAGCTCCGCCATAATCACGCGGATATATTCGACGCGTTCCGGGACCTGAATCTTCAGCATTTTTTCCACGGCAAGAACATACCCGAATTCATTCGTCATTGCCGCGCAATAATCCATACGGTCGGCATAGGGAATCACCTGCTGGTAATTGGTCATCTGTTCGGAATGTTTTTCAAAGCACCGGTGCAAATAGCCGATATGCGGAATGCANNGTGGAAGGATGCTGCGGTCCCATGTTGATGATCATCTCTTCCGTGCGAATCGTCCTGCCCGTGGACGTTTTGATATGTCCCTGCTTTACGGTATAGTCTGTCGGAAGCGACGGCGGCTGTATGAGCGGATTTTCCATTCGTGCGGTTAGTACGGAACTTTCATACCGTGGTAAAATTCTTGGACTTGATAATCTTTGCGAAGCGGATGCCCTTCCCAATCCTCCGGCAGAAGGATGCGCCGCAAATCCGGATGTTCATCGAATACGATGCCGAAAAGGTCGAACGCCTCGCGTTCATGCCAGTTTGCCGTGCCCCAGACTGCAGCAGCGGAATGCACATGGGGGTTTTCCTTTGTACAAATCGTTTTCAAAATAATTTTGTGTTTGTGCACCATCGAAGCCAGGTGGTAAACCACGCCGAGCGTGCCGTTGTTATAGTCCATCCCGCTCAGGCAGGAGAGATAATCGAACTGAAGAACGGTCTCATCGCGCAGGAAAAAGGAAATATCTTTCACGGACTGCGGGGCGACGCGGATCCACGGCTGGAGCACATCCGGACGAATTTCAATAATTGCTTCGCCGAATTTTATTTTTAGAACATCGAATATTTCCTGCGGAGTCATATTTTAACTTTCGTCATCATGCGCTTTTCTTTTTCACAAGAGTCTCACGCCGGATTTTTTCCTGCAATTTCATAATTCCTTCCAGCAGGGCTTCCGGACGCGGAGGACAGCCGGGAACGTATACATCTACGGGAATAACGCGATCCACGCCTTTGAGAACGTGGTATCCATGTTCCCAGTACGGACCGCCGCAATTTGCACAGCTTCCCATGGAGAGCACGTATCGCGGTTCAGGCATTTGATCATACAAGCGCTTGATGCGCTGCGCCATTTTCAGCGTCACCGTTCCGGCAACGAACATTACGTCCGTCTGGCGCGGTGTTGCACGGGGAAGAACCCCGAAACGCATGATATCGAAATCCGATGCAGAGGCGGCCATCATCTCAATTGCACAGCATGCGAGTCCGAACTGCATTTGCCAGAGCGAAGAAAGGCGCGCCCAATTCATAAGATTATCGAAAGAGGTAATAAAAATGTTACCATTTTCAAATCGTTGATCGAGAAGTCCCACAGAATCTCCAATCTATACTTCAACTGTTGACGGACGTTCGGTTTTGATTTCCGAAGTCAGAGTACGGTTCAGCTTCGGTGCAACGGGCTGCGGTTTATCCCAGTCCAGATCCCCTTTGACCCAAACATACGCATAGCCGACCAGGAGAACAACGAGGAAGACAACCATTTCCAGTAAACCGAATATTCCGAAACCTCTAAAGGCGAGTGCCCATGGAAAGAGAAATACGACTTCGACATCGAAAATGAGAAAGATCAGCGCTATGACATAAAAACGGACATTCAGACGTATCCAGGAACTTCCGACCGGTTCTTCGCCGCATTCATAAGTTGAATTTTTTTCCGGGTAAGGACGGTGCGGGCGCAGAATCCACGCTGCAAAAAGCCCCAGACCAACGAACACTCCGCCGATGATTAAGAAAATAAGAATTTTTCCAAACTCGGTCAGCATAGGAGGACGCAACGGACGTTATTAAAACATAAACTTATGGAATAATATAGCGCAAACTTGTCCGTTTGTCAAGAAAATCAACAATATCTTCCGGAGCAACAGGAGCTTGAGGAGAAAGAGCCGAGCGAGAAACTATCGTTCTTCCGTTTTGGGTTCATCGACGGATCGTTTACGTTCGGATACATCCGTAAAAAAGATAGACAGGCCGTCGGGTGAAGGGTAAATTCGCGTTTCGAACCATTTGCGCCATGGAAGATAAAGATCCTCCATGAAAATTCTTTTTTGTTCCTTCAGTGCGCGGTTATATTCGCCGTAAAACCTCTGGCCGACCGCATCCGGAAATTCTTCCCAAAAATTCTTCTCTCTCAATTCTTCCTGTGAAGATCCGAGCATTTGCGCTCCTCGCGAATTTACATACGTTACTTTTCCTTCGGCATCGAGCGCGAGGAATCCGTCCGAAATGCGTTCGAGAATTTCCGTGAGCTGCTTGTTTGCATGCATACATGCTGCTTCCGCTTTGATGCGTCCTTCAATCGCATGTTTGTGTTCAATAGCCGAAAGGACGGCTGCAACAAGCCGTGCCGGATTGGTTTTTAGAATATAATCGAATGCGCCTGCCTTCATGCACTCGATCGCTTTTTCTTCACCGACGGTTCCGGTAAAAACGATAGCCGGTGTTGTCGGTGCAAGTTCCGATGCAATGCGCAGCGCTTGCAGTCCGTCGATATCGGGAAGCGAGTAATCGAGTATAAGGCAGTCAAATTTATCCGATCCCAATGCCTCAAGAAAAGGCGCACGCGACCGCGCGCTGCGAATGCTCAGCGATGTATTTGCAATTTCCAACTTTCGCGAGACAAGCCTGATGCCCGCGGGATCGTCTTCAAGAATGAGAATATCGCCGGATGCCGCCATAGTGTTCTCCTGTTGGTTCATCGTCGAAGGTTCTGCGAAATCAAACGGCAGGATTATTGTCGTTGCAAAATAGTTTTTGTCTCAATGAAAAGCAAGCTTTATGAAGATATGGTAATGGACTGCTGCATTTAATGTTCAGTCTTTTCGCTGCGTTTTAGGGACATTTTCGCTTTTGTTGGATTATGTTACATGAATTATTTAACTTTCTACCGTTGCCACTAATAGACTATAATTAAAACTATTCCAACGGGAGTCTTTATGCCAGATAACATTTCTCCGGCCATGTATATAGCCACTCATATAACCGCATCTATTTGCACTCGTTCTATTGAAGTCGATGATTTAACGCCAGACGGCCTGCGCATGTCTGCCAGTCGAGCACTAATGATTTACGATGCTATTTTTGATGCAATCACAGAAAGACAAAGCAAATCTCAAGACAGGAGTTTTCAATAAGATAAGAGAAATACAACAGGAAAATGCCGGCTTACGGCTTCCAGATCGTTTCGGAAACGCCGTCCAGCAGATTGGCATATCGCGCCAGGACAAAAAGAAAATCGGATAGGCGGTTCAGAAAAACCAGCGGAAGTTTTCCGACTTCTTCCTCCTTTTCCAATTTTACGGCGAGCCGTTCGCACTTGCGACAAATGGTCCGCGCCGCGTGGATCTGTGCAGCAGCCGGAGAACCTCCGGGCAGCACAAAATAACGCAAAGCGGGCAGGCGTTCTTCCATCCGATCGATTGCATCTTCAAGGAACGATATGTGCCCGGATTCTATACGCCGGACTCGTTCCGGTTCCCGCTCCTGAACCGGCGTGGCGAGATCCGTGCCAAGAATAAAAAGATCGGACTGAAGTTTTTCCAGGAGCGTATCGATTTCCGGTTTCGGTTTTAAGGAGCGAACGACGCCGATCTGCGAATTCAACTCGTCTGCCGTACCGTACGCTTCAATGCGCAGCGAAAATTTCGGAACCCGCCTGCCTCCGAAAAGGGACGTCTCCCCCTCATCACCTGTCTTTGTATAAATTTTCAAGTTTGGCTCTTGCCGGATGGAATGGAAGAATCCGCCGGCCCCGTGACGTTCCGGATTTTTTCCAGATGTTCCTGAAGCGTTTTTTGCATGATCTGCAATTCCACCGACCGAATCTCATCGATCTTTTCGTGCAATTGCTGCAGCATCAACTCGGATTTAAGATTGACCTGATAATCCAATTCCGCCCGCAAGCGGTCCTTTGTCTGCGCGCGATTTTGACTCATCATAATCAACGGCGCCTGCAAAGAGGAAACAACCGCGAGAACCAAATTGAGGAATACATACGGATAGGCATCGAACGGAGAAAACAGCCATTGTACCGCGTTGAAAACCACCCACAACCCGAGAAATGCCATAAACCATATCATGAACGTCCAGCTGCCGACGAATTTTTCCGTTTTATCGGCAAGCCGGTCGCCGAAACTCAGGCGCTCGTCCATTTCCACGTTGACGTTCTTGGAAGCGAGCGACGTCACAAGTTCATTCGTCGCACGAAGGCGCCTGCCGATTTCGCTGATCATCAAAATTGCCACAGCCGGGCGCTCGGAGAGAAATTTGACAAATTCACCGCGGTCCATTTCCAGCAGCCGGCAGTCTCTTGCCACTGCAGCCGTCGCGGTCCGCGGCGATCCGACGATAAGCGAAAGTTCGCCGAAAAAATCCCCTTCTTTTAAAAGTGAAACGCGAATTTCTTTATGCCCGCTGTGATCGGGAACTAAGATTTCAATTTCCCCTTCGTCAATAACGAACATCGACGAAGCCGCGTCTCCTTTCCGGAAAAGCACTTCTGACTTTTTTAACGATCGCACTGTCCATAATTCGGACAGTAAATCCAGATCGCTCTCGGATAACGACTGAAAAATAGAAATCTTCAATAACGTCTCTCTCTGAATCATACCGTTCTTACTTCTTTCCCTTCTTCCAGTATTCCGGCAGATCTTTATAAAAGTGCGCACAGGTGCGGATACCGCCGAAGAAATTATCGAGATTGATGAATTCGTTCGGCGCATGGGCGTTTTCGTCCGGCAGTCCGAATCCGAGCAAAACTGAATCCGCTTTGAGCAATTTTTTAAAATCGACAACGATAGGAATAGATCCGCCTTCGCCTTGATACAGCGGTTTCTTGCCGAATCCTTTTTCCAACGCTGCAACGGCGGTTTTTACGCCGGGGCTGTCGATAGGCGTAATAGCCGGTTCGCCGCCGTGGAGCACTTTAACTTTTACCTGCACTGTCTTCGGCGCGATGGCTTTAAAATGCTTCTCAAATAATTTTCCGATTTTCATGGAATCCTGATTCGGGACCAGCCGCATGGAAATTTTTGCAAATGCACGCGCCGGGAGAACGGTTTTGGCCCCCTCGCCGGTATACCCGCCCCAGATTCCGTTGCATTCGAGTGTCGGACGCACCCAGAGACGCTCCAGTGTCGTATATCCCTTTTCGCCGTAGAGCTGTTTCAAACCGAGCTTCTTTGCATACGTCCGGTCTTTCCACGGCAGCTTTTTGAATGCGGCACGTTCGGCTTTGGATACCGGGCGCACGTCGTTATAAAATCCTTTGACCGTTACACGGCCGTTCTTATCATGCAACGATGCGATCATTTCCGCCAGCGCCTGGATGGGATTATGCACCGAGCCGCCGAACGATCCGGAATGCAGGTCGCTGTTCGGACCGATGACTTCCACCTCCGTATAACTAAGTCCGCGAAGGCTGTAGGTGACGGAAGGAACGCCCTTCTCGAATATATCGGTATCCGAAATGACGATCAAATCGCATTTGAGCAAATCTTTATGAGCTTCGATCAAAGCCGGAAGATTTTCACTGCCGATTTCTTCTTCTCCTTCGAAGATGATTTTGATGTTCGTCGGAAGCGTTCCGCCGTTTTTGAGGAATGCTTCGATCGCTTTGATGTGAATAAAAATTTGACCCTTATCGTCCGCGGCTCCCCGTGCATAAAGATTGCCGTCGCGTATGGTTGCCTCGAATGGCGGTGTTTTCCATTCATCGAGCGGATCTTCCGGCTGGACATCGTAATGACCGTAAATAAGGAGCGTCGGCGTGCCGGAAGCATTCAGCCAATCCGCATACACGGCAGGATGACCGGCTGTTTCCAGAATTTGGACGTTCTGCAATCCGACCACCTGCAAATGATTTTGCAGCCATTCCGCCGTACGCCGCATTTCTGCCTTGCGCTCTGTCTGCGAGCTTACACTCGGAATCGATAAAAGTTCTTTGAGCTCTGCGAGATATCGTTCATGATTCGCTTCGATAAAATCGAGGATGGATTGCATATCAGACCTTTCAGAAAATTGTGCCCGGAAGAATAGCCTATAAAAAATATACCTATCTCATAATAGAAACGCAACGCCCGAATGACTTCTAAAAAAACTGCACTGTATATGAAAAGAATGTTCCATAATTATCATATTTGGCTTATTTCTATCGGGAAAACGAAACTTCCGGCGGAATAGAAAAGATTGCTTTCACTGAACGACATGAATCGGCGCGAATATAGTCAAAGAGACACCAGATGTTAAACTTTCGGATATACGAAACATTATATAGATTCCGAATTATATCGGCAGGTTGCATTTCCTTGCGAAGATACGTACAATTATTACAGCATTTCCGGCAAGTAATTGATTCCCTGTATTCCATGCGAACTGTACGGCGATTTACGAAACAGAAGGACTGAAACGGTATGAGAGAAATGATGACCATAGGATTCCTGACTATTTCCAACACATTCATGACTCTGGCATGGTACGGCCATCTGAAGTTCGGCGAAATGAAATGGTTCAATAAATTGGGCATCGTCTCTATTATTTTTATAAGCTGGGGAATAGCCTTCTTCGAATATTGTTTTCAAGTGCCGGCAAACAGAATCGGATTCAAAAATTACGGCGGACCGTTTTCTTTAGTTCAGCTTAAGGTCCTTCAGGAGGTCATTACGCTGCTCGTCTTTACGGGATTCACGATTCTGGTTTTTAAAAATGAAACCTTGCGCTGGAATCATGCCGTCGGCTTTCTTTTTCTTGTTCTTGCCGTATATTTTATTTTCAGAAATTAATTCATGCCTGCATCGGCAATTTTTAGATACAATATCCGGACATCCTTCACAGCATTCTCAATGCACCTCTAAAACCCGGAATTCACCGGATATAAAAACATAACAGGATCGATTATGAAAATCCAAAAAACATTTCTCTTTCTTTTCCTTCTCGGCTCATGGAATCTATTTGCTCAGGACGATCCCAAATTGACCGAAGTCTGGAATCCCGTTCCGCCGGTCGTAACTCCGGGAGACGGCGTCCAGCCGCCGGGCGATGCATTCGTTCTTTTTAACGGCAAAAATCTCGACGGGTGGACTGCCGAGAACGGAAATCCCGCGGGCTGGGACGTAACCGGCGGAATTCTCACCGTTAAGCCCGGAAGCGGATCGATCCGGACAAATAAAAGATTTTCCGACTGCCAGTTGCATGTCGAATGGCGTTCACCCTCCGTTGTTACGGGCGACGGACAGGGGCGCGGCAACAGCGGCGTCTACCTTCAAAGCAGGTATGAAATCCAGGTGCTGGACAGCTACAACAATCCGACCTATTCCAACGGCCAGGCCGGTTCTGTTTATAAACAGAGCATTCCGCTCGTCAATGCATCCCGGAAACCGGGCGAATGGCAATCATACGATATTATCTACACGGCCCCGCGGTTCAATCCGGACAGCACACTGCGGACTCCGGCCTCTGTGACCGTTCTCCAGAACGGCGTGCTCATTCAAAATCATACCGAGATCAAAGGAGCTACAGTCTACATCGGTCAGCCAAAATACACATACCACGCTTTTCAGCAGCCGCTGCTTTTGCAGGAACACGGCAATCCCGTTTCCTTCCGGAATATCTGGGTCAGAGAAATCAATAAGGAAGAACTTCTCGCCGGCAGCAATTTCAAAGGATGGTATACATATCTCGATACTCTCGGCACGAGGAACGATCCGGATAAAAATTTTTCCTTCCGTGACGGCCTTCTTCATATCGAAGGAAAACGGTTCGGATATCTCAGCACAGAAAAATCCTTCGACCATTTTTATCTGAGGGTTGTCTTCAAGTGGGGCGAGAAACAATACCCGCCGCGGGAAAAAGGCAAACGGGACAGCGGCATACTTTATTACTTTGAAAACGGAGAAAAAGATACGCTCTGGCCCAAATCAATCGAGTGCCAGGTTCAGGAAGGCGACTGCGGCGATACATGGTGCGTGGGAACGATGGTCGAGTCTTCCAATAAATCCGACACTGAATGGGGTATGAAGCGTATTTTCCGCTCGGAAAATTTTGAAAATCCGACCGGCGAGTGGAACACTATGGAAATACTCTGCAACGGCAGTCAGACGGAGCATTATGTCAACGGACACCTTGTCAATACCGGCGCCAAAACTTCGGTGGCGAAAGGAAAAATTTTGCTCCAGTCGGAAGGAGCCGAAGTTTATTATAAATCGGTCGAGCTTTTTCCATATTGATGCCATCGCATCCGACAGGTTTTTTTAACCACAGGATATAAAAAAGGATTGATAATGCAGCGCTTCATAATCTTTTTACTTCTTTGCTCCGCCATACCGGCCTTCTCACAATCATTTTTTCAAAAGAACGGCGCATTGCAGGTCAAAGGAATCCAATTATGCAATGAATCCGGAAAACCGGTGCAGCTAAAAGGTTTCAGTACATCCGGCCTTATGCACTATCCGCAATGCATTACATACGACGCCCTGAAATCAATCCGCGATTTTTGGGGAGGCACGGTCGTCCGGGCTGCAATGTATGTAGCCGATTACGGCAACAAACGGGACTATAACCTCGATCCGCAGTTCAATAAAACGATCATCGACAGCGTGGTCTGCTGGAGCGAAAGACTGGGAATATACTGCATCATCGATTGGCATATTTTGCGAATCGGGGATCCGAATGACAGGGAATATGCCGGCGCCGCTACGTTCTTTGACGAGATGTCCAAAAAATATGCATCGAAAAAACATGTTCTCTATGAAATTTGCAATGAGCCGAGCGGCAGCGGCATCGGATGGGACACGATTGCCTTTTATGCAAACCGCATCATACCCATTATTCACAAAAATGCGCCCGGCGCAGTTATTTTGATCGGCACGCCCAATTGGTGTCAGAATCTCAACCAGGTCGATCCTTCCAAATTAATCGACCGGAAGAACGTGATGTACACATTTCACTTCTATGCAGCGACGCACAATTATCTCTTCCCGATCTTCTTCGAGCACATACACCGGATTCCCGTATTCATAACGGAATGGGGTCCATGTGAAAGTTCGGGGAACGGAGTCGTGAATTTTCCCACCGCCGAAAAATTTGCAGATGCAATGAGAATGCACATCCTCAACGGCGATACTGTTCGGATCAGCTGGTGCAATTACAGCTATGTCGATAAAAACGAAACATCCGCAAGCCTGCAGCCGGAAAGCTGCACGAACTGCCAATGGGACAATATGACTCCGACCGGGTTCTTTGTTCGGGAGTACATGAAAAAAAAGTAGAAGGGATTTTTTTGGAATTACCGGCGATCGAATGAAGTCCGATCAGCCGCCCCTGTCTCCTTTCCTGTATATATCCCGTTTATTGGCAAAGGAAAGCGGATATTTTTTGTGCTTTGCGGAACTCATTGTTTATTAAGAAAGAGGGTAATTATTCAGCGTTAAATTTCATTATTAAAAATCCCCCTGCAAAAAGCGCTTCCCCCTTTGCAAAGGGGGATTAAGGGGGATTTAAAACTGAGCAAAAAAGCATTTGTTCCAAAATACGCTGAACAGTTACGAAAGAAGATATTTGTTCCTTTCTCCCCACTTGTATTTTCCAGCCATTTTCGCTACTTTTTTGATGTGACGGCATCTATAATCGATATCCTGAAAATTCTTTTACCCGTGTTATATTTTCTTCTTGTCGGAACGTACGGGCGAGCTTTTTTTTCCGACATCAAGTGGGCGCAAACAATCAAAACACCGTTTCTCGCCGTCATCATCGCACTCCACCTGACCTACCTGCTTGTGCGCACAATCGCCTTTTCACATCCGCCGGTCACCAGCGTATTCGAGATATTTTCCGTCCTCGCATTCTCCGTCGCATTGACCTATCTGGTGATCGAGCTGCGAACACGTCACGCAGAAACCGGTTACTTTATTTTGAATATTGCATTTTTTTTTCAACTCGTGTCGTCTCTCTTTATTAAGGACTCCGCACAGGTTCCTGAAATCCTGCGAAGCTTTCTTTTCGGTCTTCATGTAACCGCAGCTTTGCTCGGCTATGCAGCGATCACCATCGCAGGCGTGTACGGCTTTCTCTACCTTATGCTGTATCACGAAATGAAGGCGACGCGTTTCGGCGTTATCTATAAAAAACTCCCTACGCTGGAAACCATCGAACGCATGGCCGTCACCGCTATCCGTCTTGCATTCGTTATCCTCGGATGCGCCATGACATTCGGTTTGATCTGGCTCCATCACCTCTATGCAAATGTTTACTATTACGATCCGAAATTGATCGGCACCTTCATCATCTGGGTTCTCTACGGTTTTCTTTCCATTGCCCCTGTGGTACGAAACTTTAAGGGACGGAAAATGATGGTGGTGGCTATTCTCGGATTCGTTGTCGCCATTTTTTCCATGACTGTGATCAACATCTTTTTCAGCGGATTCCATAAGTTTTATTAATTCGCCCGGGTCGAACCGTATGAATCTTTTCTGCGTCGGCATATCGCACAATTCAGCGCCGTTAGATGTGCGCGAAAAACTTTGGTTTTCAGACGACGAAGTGCGCCATGCTCTGGCACAAATAAAAGAATTCCGCTGCAGCGAAGCAGTCCTCTTTTCGACATGCAACCGGACAGAACTCTATGTCCTTGCAGATGACGGCAGCATTTCACCAGATTCGCTTAAATATTTTCTTATCGGGCGGAAAAAAGCCGAAAATCATGTGCGCTCCGGCGATATGTTTTCCCTCCGGGCCGGCGATGCCGTACGGCATTTGTTCCGCGTCGCCTCCGGGATCGATTCAATGATTTTGGGGGACGTGCAGATCCTCATGCAAGTAAAAGACGGATTCAACAGCGCTGCGGAGCAAGGGACTGCGGGAATTTTTATGAACCGTCTTTTTCAGCTTGCATTCCGCGTCGGAAAACGCGCACGTGCGGAAACCGTAATCGGCGACGGAGCTGTATCCGTCAGCTATGCTGCAGTGGAACTGGCACAGAGAATATTCGAGGACCTGCAAAAAAAAACCGCGCTTGTCATCGGCGCAGGTGAAACGGCGGAATTAACAGCAACTCACCTGCGTGGAAAAGAAATCGGGAAACTGCTTATTACGAACCGGACATTGGAACGCGCCGAACGGCTCGCAGAAAAAGTTCAGGGAACGGCTGTGCCGTACGATCGCTGGTGCGACGCCCTGGCGGAAGCGGATATAGTTATATCCTCTATCGACGCCGGACGGTACATCCTCCAGCCGGGAGATATCGAATCGCTGAAACGGAGCCGGCGGCACGGACCGATGTTTGTCATCGACCTCGGCGTTCCCCGCAATATTGACCCGGCTGTGAAAGAAATGGAAAACGTGTTTTTGTACGACCTGGATGCTCTCAATACAATGGTCGATGAAAACCTCGATCGGAGAAAAGCGGAAGTGCCGAAAGTCGAATCGATCATCGATGCCGTGCTGACCGAAATGACGCAGTGGTATTCTTCGCTCGAAGTCAATCCCACCATTACGGCGCTCTCACAATTCATGGAAGCAGTGCGCCAGGAGGAAGTTGCAAAGAACATCAACCGCTTTGAACCGAAAGACCGGGAATTGGTCGAACTTGTTACGAAACGAATTGTCAACAAAATCATCCATACGCCTATCGCAAATTTAAAAAACGGCGAAGGCCAGTCGCTTTCCGGCCGGCTGCAAAAAATGGATGCCCTCCAAAAACTATTCGGCCTGATCCGCCCCTCTCAAGAGGAAATACATGATAACTAAACTGCGTATCGGGACACGCGGCAGCGAGCTGGCTTTGTGGCAGACCAACCATATTAAGACGCTTTTAGAAAATTCTTTTCCCGAAATTTCCGTTTCAATCGAAATCATCAAAACAACCGGAGATAAAATCTTAGACACGCCTCTCGCCAAAATCGGCGATAAGGGCTTGTTCACCAAGGAGCTCGAACACGCACTTCTGCAGCGGCGCATCGACCTTGCGGTACACAGTCTTAAAGATGTTCCCACTTTCATCCCGTCGGGACTGACGCTCGCAGCAATATTGGAGCGGGACGATGTTCACGATGTTTTTATCGCCCATTCCAAGAACAGTGAAACCCATTTTGCATCCCTTCCCCTGCATGCAGCAGTTGCAACAGGAAGTTTGCGCCGCAAATCCCAACTGCTTGGCGCCCGGCCGGATTTGAATATTATCGACCTCCGGGGCAATCTCAATACGCGCATGAAGAAACTCGACGAATCACAATGGAACGGAATGATACTTGCAAAAGCCGGAGTCACGCGGCTCGGCTGGTCGTCCCGCATTTCCGATATTCTTCCGTTCGATCTGATGCTGCCTGCGGTCGGACAGGGCGCGCTTGCCGTCGAAACCCGATCCGACGACGACCCTGTTATCGGCATCATCGGCACGCTGCAGCACAAACCGACGGCATATGCCGTAACGGCAGAGCGGGCGCTCCTGCGCGAACTTGAAGGAGGATGTCAAATACCGATCGGCGCACTTGGAACGATTATTGGAGAAACGCTTCGACTGGATGCCGTCGTCGGAAGCTTAGACGGAAAAAAAATTATTCGCGTATCGAAAACCGGTGCGATCACCGGCGCGGAACGCACAGGCATCGAGCTTGCAAAAGAACTTCTGAAGCAGGGAGCACGGGATATTCTTGAAGAGATCCGGCATTCAAAGTAAACAACGAACATTTGAGAGAGGGCTCTTATGACACACAACAAGCAAGCAGGAACAAATGAACTCAGCTTACAAGACTGCACAATTCTTGTTACGCGCGCTGCCGAACAAAGCGCTCCCTTCCGTATGCTTCTGGAAAAACGGGGCGCAAACGTTGTCTGCTGTCCTGCCATCGAAATTGCGGATCCGGATTCCTGGCAGGCGTGCGACGAGGCAATCTGGAAACTCGCTTCGTATGACGCGCTTTGTTTTACAAGCAAGAATGGAGTTATAAAATTTTTCGAGCGCGTTCGTTCCATTCGTCCCCATGCTCTTGAAACGCTTTCTGCTAAGGAAATATTCGCCGTCGGAGAAAAGACAGCATCCGCTCTCCGATCGAGCGGCTTTACGGTTCATACTGTTGCACACGATACGACCGCGGAACATCTTGTACAAATGATCGCTGAAAAAATTGCGCCGAAAGCAAAAATACTCTTTCCTACGAGCGATATCGCCCGCGATGTCCTTTCTAAAAATCTCACGCAAAATAATTATTCCGTCGATACGATCGTTGTTTACAAAACCATCGCCGCGCCGGCCGATTCGGCAGCCATGACGTCCATGCAAAACACTAACCGGGTTATTCATGTTGCAACCTTTTTTAGTCCGTCCAGTGTTCATAACTTTATAGATCTGTTCGGTACCGACACACTAAAAAGAGCAGCGATCGCCGTTATCGGACCAACCACCGGTGAAACCGTCGTCCAATCGGGACTTTCTGTGGCTATTATGGCCGAACAGGCAACAGCGGAAAGTTTGGCGGACGGAATAGAGAAATGGAGAATTCAGAATTCAGAAGCAAAAATCCAATAAGCAGAACGGCGAAACGGAAAAACCGTCATTCGAAAATCACTCAACCGCACATAGTTTAGTATGATCAACGATTTATTTCTCCGGGCATGTTTTCGGGAGCCGGTAGAACGAACGCCTGTATGGATTATGCGGCAGGCGGGACGATATCTGCCGGAGTACCGCGCAGTACGTGCAGGCACGGATTTTCTTACTCTCTGCAAAACACCGGAACTTGCCAGCAAAGTCTCCATTCAGCCGGTCGACATCCTCGATGTCGATGCATGCATAATTTTTTCCGACATCCTCGTCGTACCGGAAGCCATGGGCATGAAGCTCTTTGTAGAAGAAGGCAAGGGCGGGCCGCGTTTCGAGCGTCCTCTCCGTACACCCGCAGATATCGAACATCTCCGCATCCCCGATCCGGATCATGAACTGCGCTACGTCATGGACGCTCTTCGATTGACACGCAAAAATCTGAACGGCAGGGTCCCGCTTATCGGATTTGCCGGCTCTCCGTGGACGCTCGCTGCTTACATGATAGAAGGCTCCGGATCGAAAAACTTCGATATTTTAAAGGATTTTATCATCAAACATCCGACTGATGCTCACGCTCTCCTGGAAAAAATAACAGCATCCGTTTCTGCATATCTCAACGCCCAGATCGAAGCCGGTGCTCAGGCGATTCAGATCTTCGATACCTGGGGCGGTCTGCTGCATCCTGAAAATTTTAAGGAATTTTCTCTTCGCTATATCGAACAAACACTCACCGCTGTGCGGCATTCCGGCATACCGGCGATCGTTTTTTGCAAAGATTGCGGTCATTCTCTGGAAGCCATTGCCCGCACCGGCTGCGACGTCGTGGGTCTCGATTGGACGGTCGACATCGGAGAAGCCCGAAAAACTATCGGCAATTCCGTTGCACTTCAGGGGAACATGAACCCCCATGTGCTCTATTCCTCACCGGATATAATCCGCAAGGAAGTTGAAAAAATTCTCATCAAATTCGGAGACGGAACGGGCCATATTTTTAACCTGGGTCACGGCATTCTTCCCGACGTTCCGGTGGAACATGCGAAAGTCTTGGTGAAGGCAGTCAAGGAACTCAGCCGAAAAACGATTGCCAATTGACAATCGGCAATCGACAATTGAACCCGAACAAACGATAGCATATCGTATCGAAAATGAAAAGACTTAAAACTGCAGTGGTGCTTTTTCAATTAGGCGGGCCGGACTCGCCGGAAGCGGTTGAACCTTTTTTGTTCAATCTTTTCATGGATCCGGACATCATCAATTTCCCGTTCGCGTTCCTTGCGCGTAAGCCGCTGGCAAGATTCATTTCGAATAAACGGTCGATGAAGGTGCGCCGGAACTATAACATGATCGGCGGCAAATCACCTATTCTCGATCTTACGCAAAAACAAGCCGATGCATTACAGAAACGTCTTCGCAGCCTGGATCAAAACACGACGGTATTCATCGCTATGCGGTACTGGCATCCGTTGACGGAAGAAACAGTACGGCTTATACAATCCGGCCATTATGAACAAATTCTTCTCATTCCCCTCTACCCTCAATTTTCGCAGGCAACAACACTTTCCAGTCTGCATGAATGGAACCGGCAGGCAAAAATTGCCGGTCTCGATATTCCGACAAAATTTATCTGCTGCTATCCGAATCATCCGATGTTCGTCGAAGCACTTACAGATAACGTTACCTCGGCATTACAAAAATTCTCGGGCGTTGCAGAGAAAGATATCGACATCCTTTTTAGCGCTCACGGAGTACCGGAAAGCTATATCAAAAAGGGAGATCCGTACCAGATCCATGTCGAAGAAACCGTGCGCGCAATTCTGAAATTAGGGGATTGGAATATTCGTTCAACGCTTTGCTATCAAAGCAAGGTCGGACCGATGCATTGGCTAAGACCGTCGCTGCTTGAAACAGTACAGCGGCTTGCAGAAGAAGGACGTAAACACCTTCTTATTGTGCCGGTGGCTTTCGTAACGGATCATATCGAGACTCTGCACGAAATCAACATCGATGTCCGGGAAAAAGCTCTGAAGGCCGGAGTACAACAGTTCGAACTGACACAGGCGTTGAACGATCACCCCAAGTTTATCGATTGCCTGGAAGACCTGACGCTTTCACTTCTTTCTTCAGATGGATGCAAAACGCTTTGCACGGATCTCTGGCCGCAGCAAACAGGGAGGGCAAAACCCGTTATTTGCCCCTGGAAATAAAGATTTTCAATCTCAGCAGAGGATCTGTGTAATATTTCAATTTCTCGAGCCGGAAAAAATTGTTTTTTATTTACAAAGAATGTCTTCGAAATACGAACGTAAGGAAAAAGGAATCACAACGGAGCCGGGAACAACCCTTCGAAACACAACATGGATCATATAAAAAAATTATTCGAAAAAGACTATTTTGCACGGCAGTGCGGCATTCGGATCGACGAGGTTCGGGAAGGAGCAGCTGTGTGCACAATGGAAGCGACTCAAGAACATTTGAACGGGTTCGGTATCGTTATGGGAGGAGCCATTTTTACTCTTGGCGATCTGGCACTTTCCATGGCGGCAAACAGTTACGGCAATCCGGCGGTTACACTGAACGCATTTATCTCCTTTCTGCATTCGTGCAGCCGGGGAAGACTCAGAGCCGCGGCAGCACAGGTATCGCAAACAGGCAAAACAAGCGTTTACCGGGTAGATATAACGGATGGAAATGGCCGGTTGATAGCTGAAATGACGGGCACATGCTGCGTCAAAGGATATCAAAAGCAATAAGGCTGCAATTTCTTATTTTCTTTTTATCAATGCGGCTCCTACCATTTTTCATTTTTCCTCCTTACTTTACCAATACGGATTTATGAACATAAAGAATATCGATATTGTAGTTGTCGGCGAAGGCATCACGGGACTCTCCACAGCTTATTGGCTGAAAAAAAGGGGTCTCGCCGTTCTTATCCTCTCAAAAGATTTAGATGCCGGCGGCACGATGAAGTCGATCACAGACCGCGGGTTTCTCTATGAGACCGGTGCAAATACCGCCCTGGAAACGACACCCCTTTTTAAGGACATTGTTGCCGACCTGCATTTGCAGGATGAATTTATCTATGCCAATCCGGAAGGAAAAAATAGATTCATTCTTCGCAACGACCGGCTTATCCCCCTGCCGTTAGGCCCCCTTTCATTTTTGCGCACAAATTTATTCTCTGCAAAAGGGAAAATGCAGATACTTCGAGAACCGTTTATCGGAAGGGCGCACAAGGAAGAAAGTATTGCGGAATTCGTTTCGCGCAGGCTGGGGCATGAATTTCTGGATTATGCGATCGATCCGTTCGTAGCCGGCGTTTTTGCCGGAAAAGCGGAACAGCTGAGTGTCCGCTCCGCATTTCCCAAGCTCTATGCTTTGGAAAAAAACTATGGCGGATTGATCATGGGAGCGATCCGGGGAGCAGCGAAACGGCGGCGGCGGGAAGAGAAAGCCAAAGACCGCGCCGAAACTTTTTCCTTCCGCAGCGGAATGCAGACGCTTCCGCATGCGCTTGCCGAATCGATGCGCAGCGAAATTATTACCGGAGCTCGTGTAACCGGAATACGGCAGCCGAAACGAACGAAGGCTTCATCGAAGCGTTACATTATCGAATATTCATCCAAAGAAAAACATCACAAACTCGAAACCGATTATGTCGTCTTTGCCGCAGCGGCTTACGATGCGGCGCCGATTATACGCCTTCTTTCTCCGGAAACCGCAGAAGTGCTCGATTCAATTTATTATTCACCTGTCGTTTCCATTTTTCTGGGATACAAGCGGGAAGATATTAATCATCCGTTGAATGGTTTTGGATTTTTGGTTCCGTCCAAAGAACGGAAAAACATTCTCGGATGTTTGTGGAATTCCAGTCTCTTCCCGGGCCGCGCACCGAAAAATCATGCCGCAGTCAATGCGTTTATCGGCGGAGCACGGCAGCCGGAGTTGTGCGAAATGAGCGATACGGGCATTATCAAAGAAACGACAAAAGCGCTTTCGTCCGCTATGCAAATTTCCGGAAAACCCGTATATTGGAACTTAACCCGATGGCATAAATCCATCCCCCAGTATGCGATTGGCTATCAAAGAAATATCAATGCGTTGGAACGCTTTGAGCGGCATTTTGACGGAATCATACTGGCAGGTAATTATCGCGGGGGTATTTCCGTAGGCGATTGTGTAAAAAATTCGTACGAACTGGCGCAATCGCTCGCAGCAAAAATTGTCTTGACTTCAAAATCTTCCGAAAGGATTGTTCTATGAAAATTCATCACATATTTTTATTAGTCCTGTGTATTGCGGCATGTACAACGATCGTGCCGGCACAGCGTACAAGCATGAACGCCGACGAGAACATGGAGCCTGCCGGTCTCACATTGGTACTCAAGGAACAATGGACCTTTCTGCGAGACGAAATGGAAGCGTATACGGTGAAAATAGCTGCAAAGAATGAATTTGAAACGACAAAAGAATTTGAGCAGCGGAAAATAAGACTTCGTACGGAGCTTCTGAATAAAATCGAGGCGCGCATAAACGGAACAAAATTGAACAAGCGAATTTTTGGTGTGCTGTTTAAAGCGGAGTTCAAAGCATACAATGCCGATGCAGAAACCTATGAAGTCGATTGTTCGCAAACGATCGAAGCTCCCTATGATATTCCAACGGTCCATTGCCACATTCCTCCCAATACGTATGTGGCTCTGAACGATACGGTCGAACGCGGATTTCGGAAATCACAAATTACCCTGACATTCAAACCGGATTTTATCTGGCACGTTTCGCGGGAAATTGCCCGGGTTGCAAAAGAGAATCAAGGCAATATCTATTTCAGAGTCCACTTCATTATCGATATAAGCCAGGGCAACATAACGACACAGACTTCTTTACACATAGTACCAAAAGATATCTGCCTTATAGATGTTCAAAAAAACCAAATTCTGTGGAAGGGTACCCAATAGATCGTCCAGAAAAAGCGATAAACGCGTATAAAAAGGCCATTTTCCATTAAAATGGCCTTTTTTGTTGCAATTCCAGAGCTTTTATGATTTTTTCCCCACCTCCTTGATAGTTTTTTTACTCCTTAACTGTTGTTTTACGACATGTTTTTTGTGAAAAATGTTACAAGCCACCATTGAATTTACTACAGACTTTCGAGTGCGAAATTGATAACCTTTGAATAAAAGAACTATATAAACACACGTATCGTATGACTATTTTGTAAAAATTTTAGGACGGCTTTTCACTCGAAAAAAGCATAATACAGTTTTCAGATCAAATCCTTTGGCTGAAGATTATATGCTGAATATGGTTCTATAATCACTACCGGATTTAATAAAGAGATAATGCCGTTATTTATAGTGACTGGGGATCGTATTATTTTGTGGAGAAGGCCGATGTTTAAGCATACCTTACAAAAGCGCAATCATTCCCCCCCGATAAAAGACATTCGTCTGTCTCATCCATACTTGATTTGGATGATCGTTATATAATAACTAAAAACCGAACCCAACCCATTTATAAGGAATTCTATCATGTCTACTCGAAAAATCGTTCTTTCAGCGGCAGCAGTTCTATTCATACTTGCAGCCCTTTTTATTTATCCATCTATCAACCGTCCGATAAGTGCCGAACAATCAAAATTTACCGGAAATGAGGACCATAAAATAACGCTTCAAGAAGCCATGGATCTGACAAAAGCGTTTCAAGTCTCCGCTTCGTCTGACGCTGTGATTGCTCATTATTTCGGTAAAAAGGCGCTTGAAGAAGCCCTTGCGCAACCGGGATGCACCGGTTTACGTATGTACTATGCCAAACACAAAGACGGTTCACCTACGCTTGTTATTGTCGGAGTTGACCATGATGGCGACGATATGACCAAAGGAATAACATTGCAAAGAACAATTCCTTGCCCGCCGGACTGTCCGGAACCGCATAAGTTGAAACATGATAATTCATTTGCTACATTGAAGTAATCATTAAAAATGGTGACGTTTCGGCCATCTGGAACGTCACCATGAGATAAACAATACTCTGGACCTTATGCTGAAAGCTTTTTCTGCACTTGGATATTTGTCTTTTTTTTCGCCTTTAATTCCGATTTCGATAGGTGTCTTTAAGTTCAGATCCGAAGGTCAAGGAGTTAAACTGATAATCTATTTATTGTCCTTCGGTTTTATCATCGATCTTTTTACATTTTGGCCGGTACTTGGATATAAAATCATTCCGCTTTTTTCCCGTCTCTACGTTTTGGTTGAGTTTATTATGATCCTTTTCATTTTTTCTTTATGGCAACATTCAAAAAGAGTACAAAAAATTAAATGGTTTCTGATGGGAGCTTTTCTCCTTTTTTGGATTGCAGCAAACTTGACTTTTGAGCCATTAAAAAAACCATGCATTATCACCGATAGCGTTTCAGCAATTATTTTGACTTTAGCGGCCGGTTATACTCTTTTTATGGTTTTCGAAAACAGCGATCGTTCTCTTTTAAAAAATTATAAATTTTGGATTTTGCTTTCGTTTATTTTCAATTTTGCCGGCACATTGCTGCCTATCATTTTTGAAGGAGTTCTCTTCAGACATTCAAGAGAACTTCTCTATATGGCATGGTCCATCACATGGTTCCTGACAATTACTTCCAACGTTCTTTTCACAGTAGGCTTTTTATGTCCGCAGACGCAAACATAATTCTCTTCGCTGTTTTCAGTGTTACTATTGTTATTCTCGGGCTTTTTCTTATTTTTGTACTCGTGATGGTGCGGAGCCACAGGAAGATTGAAGCAGCCCAGCAAGAACGCATACGGCAGGTACAGCTCTTCTCGGATAAACTGCAAAATGCCCGGGAAGAAGAACAAAAGCGGATCGCACGCGAATTGCATGACGAACTCGGAGGAACTCTCACAAGCCTGAAATACGACCTTCATTGGCTCGAACACAACACCGCCGCACAGGATGAAATTACACGGCGTTATAAAGCAATGCAAGATATGATCGGCTCCACCACAAAACTGGTTCAAAGAATTTCTTCCGAACTGCGTCCAAAAATTCTGGACAGTCTCGGCTTGAATGCCGCCGTGGAATGGCAGGCAGGCGAATTTAAAAAACGAACAAATGTCGACGTTCACCTGCATTTGAGCGAAACGCTGCCGTCTATCGACGATGCCGTTAAAACCGGCGCATATCGCATTATTCAGGAGTCACTGACAAATATAGCCCGGCATGCACAGGCTGCGTCGGTTGAAATTACGATCGATACCCGCAATCAAAACCTCTTTGTTCTGATAACAGACAATGGTAAAGGGTTCGACAGCGCTTTGTTACAACATCCGGAATCA
>PMML01000008.1 GCA_003162695.1 Ignavibacteriota bacterium
TTATTATATCAAACGATCCGCTTAATTGATAGAATTTTTTCTTGCAAATTTTATTCACATAAATTATATCAATAATATAACTTTCTTTAAATAACATTTTTATAATTAACGAATTAGCTCGAATTTCAATCCATTCAGGAGATTTGAAAAATGACACAAATAGATCAGAGCTAAGCAGAACAATACCATATCCAATAAAACACGAAATAATTATCCAAAATAAATCTAATGTTGTATTTGTAAAAAATCGATTTATCATAACGCCCGAACCAAATAACATTAATAATAATGCAATGATATTTGTTGATCTTCGATAATGTGAACGAATAATCATATTTTATCCTTCTAATTTTTGTATAGATTAAATATCATTTCACCAATCAACATCTGCTGTATTCCGCAAAAAACAGTAGCCGCCATTGCTGCACCAGCGAAGTCATCACTAAAACATTCTGTATATGCAGCAACAGAAAAACTTCCAATTGCTTTAAAAACAACATCTACCTTATTCATCTCATTATTCGTTTTATTCCCAAATTGTTGTGCCACAATATTCCCCAGAATACTTAATCCTGTTGCTAATAAAACATTCGTGGAATGTGAACGATCAATGGATCCTCCGACAAATCCAAATACAAATCCAATGGCGGCACTCGTTCCCACATCATCACCACGGTGCCATGAACTAAAAGCATTAGTCATTGCACCAAGAACACCATAGCTAATTGCTTTCACCAAAGCCAAATTTGCCTGACCATTGGGATCAATAGAATTGATGGGATTATTAGAACAATAGACGTAAAAATCTGATTCTTCTGCTTTGAAGAGTATCGGATCTTTACATATCCATCTCCCTATATTTGCCTCATAATCCCTTACTCCAAACCTTTCTAATTTTATTGCAGGATCAAATATTCCTCCAGCGAAGCCAAATGGAACAAAACATGGATTACTGTCAAAGAGCACATTCCCATACTCATCATAGTCGATCTATTGGATAGTGGCGCCTGTCGCAGTATTGATAATCTGTCGTACGCTACCAAGATGAATAAATTCATTTTATTATCTCAGCCACTCATCAACTTTGCAATTTGGGTTAGCTTTTTCTATTTCCTTTATGAATTCCATAAGACCGACAAATTTAGGTTTTCCTAAAAACAACTTCCGTCCATTTGTGAAAATCATAGTAATATCGTAGGCTGCCCTTAAATTCAAGAAATTTTCTTTACGTATTTCTTGAACATTGCTAACTTTTTCGGAAAATATAGACCGGAATGGCATTTTGACAAATATATTTACTTGTTGAATTTCTATCCATTCTGGAGCCATAAAACAAGCAATAAAGAACTCCACAAAGCTTATGTAAGTAACATATCCCAAAAAAAACGCACAAACAGACCAGAAAACATCCATAGTTTGAGAAAATACAATTGTCATGGCTCCTGCAAACATTGCTGTACGCAAGAAAATAATTATTTTATTAGCGCGAGATTCAATTGTCATTTTACACCTGTCGAAATATGAATTATTTCTTGAATCATAAATTGTTCCGCAGCAGCCCATACAGTTGCTGCCAAAGCAATACCAGCAAGATCACCACTTGCAAAAACTTCCGAATAAGCAGAAGTGGTGAACCCTGCAAGAGTATTAAATGCTACATCCATTTTATCTATTGGTTCTGAAGGTTTCAATAATTTTTGAGAAATAATGCTTCCACTCATTGCTGCAGCCGACGCGAACATAACGGCATCCGATGATCTTTCAAATTCCAATCCGCCAAGCATTCCTGCAACCGCATTAATAGCAAACCCTTGAAAAACATGAGTTAATGTTGACAAATCAGACGCACTATTATCATGTCTGTATGTATCATATGCACCAATAACTCCACAAACCAATCCCATAATAAGCCCAGTTTGCCAGTTATATTTTCCTGTCGCATCTTTAAAATTAATTGGATCGTTACGTCCAAAAGCATAAAGATTAGGGATTCCACCATCAAATCGAATTGGATCTTTTATCATCCACCTTCCTATTATCGCCTCATAATCTCTGGCTCCAAATCTTACCAGCTTCGTCTTTTGATCATATGATCCACCCGCAAAGCCAAATGGAGTAAAACCGGGATTTGAGTCAAGTAATATATTTCCGTACTCATCATAATCCATCTGTTGAATAACAGTACTTGTTTGAACGTTTACGATTTGCCGAACGCTGCCAAGTTGATCGGTTACAAGACGGTACACAATACCATTTTTTACCATATATTCTGGCACATTTTCACTCGATGTATACACAAATCGACTTGTGATATTGTTGGTGCTATCAAGTTCTGCAATAATTCTCAAATCATTGCTATAAAGCCATTTTTGGGTTATCACACCATTGACTTTTCTTCCAATCCTGTGTCTGGAGCCATCAATGAGATATTCGATGAGCGTACCATCGGGAAATTTAATTGAAACCAAATTTCCGAAGGCATCATAAATATATCGAGTTGTATCACCGGTAACAGTATCGACCTTCATCCGGAGATCGCCGTTCTGAGTATAGAAGTATTTTGTCGATGAGTAATTGTATAGCCGGTCTTGTGCATCATAGAAACCGCTGTCAACTTTTGTTTGTGCAGCACGAGCAAGGCGGTTTCCATTAGCATCATAGGAATAGGTCGATGTCAGCGTGTCATTTTTCATCACGTGGATCAGCCGACCAACAGGATCATATGAATAGTTATATTTAGCGATAATTCCTTGTTCGTTATCAGTTTTTTGAATAATCCTGCTTAAGCTGTCACGTACAAAATCGACTCGATACAACGTTGTAGTTCCAGATTTTATTTCTTTGGACGAAAGCATGCCATATGTATCGTATGAATAGTTAGTAATGATATTACCAACCGTGTCGCTCATCAATAAGTTGTTATCTGTCCCATATTTTAATTTCATCGCACCAATAGACGTAAGCAATCCATCTTTATCATACCTCATATTTACACTGTCTGCATTTCCTGTGGCAGATAATACCGTTTCTGTGCTTACTTGCATATCGCTATTGTAAGTAAACGCGACATTACCTTTTGCACTGTTTACTCCATTGGGGCCAGTCCAGGATACTTTCTTGAGCATTGAGCCATCATACTGATATTTGAGCGAATCCCCATTAGGTGAAATAACACCGATTTGCATCGCCTTTGTGGTATCATAAAGATAAGTCAATACCCCACGATCGAAATAGATTTTCTTTGGCTGTCCTGCAAGCGATCCCTTACCGCCATATTCCAAGCTAATATTTAAGCTGTCCGGTCTCAATACTTTGAGTACCTCTTTATCAAGTGTATAAGTATGTGCAGTCGCTCTTGCACTATCGCCGACGAATGGCGGTGTGTAAAGTGTTTCCAAATCCACTTTGGAATAATCAAATACATGTTCCGGTTTTCCCGGTGGAGCAATTGATGTGACATTTCCATTCTTATCGTATCTGAAGAGCACTTGAGAAGAATCCGGAGCAATCATTTGAACAAGTCTATCTCCCGCATCATAAAAGAACTGTGTGCAGTGACCATAGGGATCCGTCACTTTCGATTGCCTACCAAGTGAATCGTAAGCGTAAGTTGTTACTCTGCCGCCTGCCCCATTGGGGCCTTGAATGGTTTGAACTTTTCTTCCTCTTGTATCGTATTTATAAACCGTTGGAGAAAGTCCAGCGGTGGAGTCTTTAATATCTCTACCTTTCGCATCATAGAATGAGAATGTTTTTCTTCCTTCTGCGCTTGTTTTTGTCAGCATCTGCGCATTGCCGTCCCATTGCGTCGTATATGTCTTTCCGTTGACCTGAACATTGTCCGTTAAACCGGTTACACTGTTGCCAGTCATTTGCGTAATGGTGCGGGTCTGGTCCACGGTGGATTGCAGACCGCCCGGAGTATTTACAGTAACATTCTGCAAAGGTGACTGCATGCCGAAACGTGGATCAGGCGTCTGCTGATCTGGCGTATTTGTACCATTTGGAACCGTTGTTGTCGATGTACCGTCGGTACCAATGGTCGTTATCGTTTTAAGTCCGTTCGCATCGGTATTGGTCAACACGCCGGAGCCATCGTGCAGCTTATCCACGCGGTATATCGTCTTCTTTCCCATAGCCGTGAGCGAAGTAACGGTATATCCGACGCTGTCATACTGCCGTGTAAGATTTGTATAACCGCCGGCCGGATCCATATCTTTTGTCAAATAACCGAGTGTATCATACGAATAATTATACATGTTGCCGCGTGCATCGGTTTTACTGGTCATCAATCCGCCGGTTGTGTATGTAAATATATTCGACTCGTACGCAGGATTTGTTGCCTGTAATAAATATCCAAGCGTATCGAGCTGCAAATCCGTTCGGACGCCATACGGCGATATAATTGCCGTTGCATTGCCGGTTGTATCCCGTTCGATCGTCGTAATATTGCTATCGACGTCAAGAATCGACGTAAGATGATAAAGAGAATCGTAATTAAATTTATATTTCACAACACCGGTCAATGCATCGAGCGTGCGTAAGTGTCTGCCGCCGTACGAAAAAACGTATCGCTCGCTGCCGTCTTCGGATGCAATAAGAATTTCGCTGAGCGATATGCCGGGAAGAGGCGGCGTTGCTTTTATAATGCTGCCGCCCGTGGTTGCATAAAGATTATCATCCGTGCCCACAGCTATGATAGGATAATTGCCGATTGCAATTCCCGTTGCAGGTCCATTATTCCAATAGGATGCGCTTCCTCCGCCTATGATAGTTTTTATATAGCCATCCGTTGAAATTCCACGCACGACCGCCACGGCAGATGCATAATAAATTGTTCCATCTTTCCCCAATGCCAGGCTTACCGGATAGCAAAGATGCGCATTAATGGCAAGTCCGCCGTCCCCATCGGGATATCCTCCTCCGGCTCCTGCAATGGTATGAATGATGCCATCGGGAGTAATTTTTCTAATGTGATCCATGTTATAGCCGTCGCTGAAGTAAATTGATCCGTCCGGTCCAATCTTTAAGTTTGTTGCACCATCATAATGTGAACCGTTACCAACAGGCTGCCATCCTCCGGAAATCATTGCATTTGTTGCAGGACCGCCGTCTCCGCTCCAGCCTTGAACGCCGTTACCGGCAACCGTTGTGACGATACCGTCCGGAGAAATTTTCCTGATTCGATGGTTGCCCCCTTCAAAGACATAAAGATTGCCGTCTTTGTCGAATGTTGTAGATGATGGATTATAGAATGAAGCTTGAACAGCGGGGCCGCCATCACCGGTATACGTGTTTGCCCATGCAATGCCTGCATAGCGGATTCGTTCACCGTATGGTGTGATTTTCCAAATTAAACCTTTTAAATATTCTGCCGCATACACACAATTATCCGGGCCAATGGCAAGAGAATTCGAGGTAAATCCGCTGCAATTTGCCTGATTCGTAGTACTCGTATCGTAATAATCATCGTAGTAACTTCCAATTAAACCTCCAATGCTGCTCGTAATGCCCAACGTGTCTATTTTTCTGATTATATTGAAGTATCCATCACTATAATACAACTGTCCGTTCGCATCAAAAGCCATCGAATTACACCCTCCAATCGGATTTTGTGCAGCCACAGTGCCGTCGAGTCCGCCTCCCCATGGACAAGTCGGGATCGATTGAGTAGACCCGGCAACATTCACAGCGACATTATCCATCAATTGTGCGTTTCGTACCGTGCCGTCGCCTTGATATAATATCTTCCCAACACAGTCATAGCCATGATGAATATTAAGACTCCATCCGCCGATACCCAGAGAAACAATATCGAATGCTCCGATTTTTCCCTCCCAGGTCTGCGTCATCTGAATTGCTTTGAGCGTCGGAATGTATTTTACAATTTGCCGGCCTGAAGGAACAGCAAAACAATTGCTGTAATCCGGCGGCATCTCGTATTGTGCCGGGTACGAATACGTGATGGTCGTCAAAATATTTTGCTGACCCTGAACCCGCCTGCCGTAAGCATCCATGCCGTCCCATACAAAATGATAAGTAAGATTTNNGCCTCTTTACGTCCAAAAACCCTGTCGCTTTTATAATTGAGCGACATGCCGGTGTTTGTAACGGGAATCGATTCCGAAAGAGTTTGATCCTGCACGCCGATAACCGACCCTGCAACGACGTTATCTTTTNNGCAGCGAATGTGCCGAGATGCGTTATTTCACAGCGCCAGAGCGACTGGCCTTTTGCATAGTTTTGAGCAAGATATTGTTGTTCAATTACCGATATTCCATAGAATACCAGCGTATCCACCGGATCGGCAATACCATCGCCGTTATAATCGATGGCCGCGGTTCCTCCGGTTGTATCCATTATTTTAATAACTTTCCCGTTCGCCGATGTATTCCATACTCCATTTTGTCTGTCGTACCGTCCGAATGGAACGGTTAATCCGACCGGAAAATTCATAACGTTTTCCAAATAAAATACTGCAGGTTGATTAAAACGAATATCTTTGGCGCCGGAACTTATCATTTCATCCGCACTTAATTCAAATGCAAATGTCAAACCCACAGTAGCGGGAAGCGCGCACGGAATAACAATATCGCCATTTGAATTTGCAGTGTATTCCGTCATGCGAACGGTAACGGTATTGACCGGCAATAAGCTGTCGACCAACGAGGGAATGAGAACGGATGGAGCTGTCGTTGGCGTCCCGCACCAATAATTTGCCCCAATGCTACAGCTTCCTAAAACCCTGCAGGTATATTTATTAAAAACGAGGTTCGCAGTTGTGCCCGGCCGTATAAAGAGCGACGGCTTACGCGATCCTAAAGAATCGGTTACCTGATTTCCCTGAACAATTTGTGCGGCCGATAAGTCGATATGATGCGCTGTCGTATCCATTTGTAAAAGCACAACATCGTCGGCACGCCGATATAATTGCCATCGAGCGTCGACTTTTCGCTGAGCCGGCAGGTATCCGATTCGATCATAATTTATAGTCAAGTACGATCCGCCGTTTACCGCAAGATCATACATTCCATCATCCCTGCTTAAGGTGCTGCCGAATTCGCTGTGATTCAAAACCGATACATTGACGCCTTTGAGCGGATTTCTATTTTTATCGAGAACATGTCCTCTGACAACACACACCTGCATCTTTTTAATAGTTCCGGGCGTTACACCTTTTTGTATCGGATTCGGCCCGGAGTATAAAAACGCAGTTGCATCGCCCATGTTTGTTGCAACGGTTGTATCGAGCTTAGGAGCAACAACGGCAGGATCTGGCACGGGCAAAACTCTTGTTACCGAACTATTGAATACCGACGTATTGCCTGCCTGATCGGTTGCTGTGATCGAGATCGGATTGCTTCCTTGAATCAATTTCATTGTCGCTTTGAAACCGCCGTTTTGGTCAGGGCTTTGCTGCAAGCCGTTCAACGTAATCGTTGTACCCGATACATCGTTAATACTGCCGGTCAGGGAAATGACCGAATCAATCGTTGTGATGCCCGCGAGAGGTGCAATGAGGTTAATAACGGGAGATTTTGTATTCCGGCTTACGGTCCTTTTTATTGTGGTTTGATTTCCCATGAAGTCCGTTGCAACTAATGTAAATGTGTTTATACCTTCGCTTACCGACAGCGTGTCGGCAAACGATCCATCAGAATGAATCGGATATGCAACACCGTTGATTGTGAATATGACGGCAGTCGAATCTGTTACTGAACCATTAAGTACAATTTTTGTATTCTTTGTTATAAGACTGTCAGAAGGGGAAAAAATAGTTATTACAGGAGGTTGTGTGTCAAGACGAACATGACGCACAATAAACGTAGTGTTCCCAGCAGCATCAGTTGCAGAAACCTGCACAAGGTTCATTCCTTCATTCAGCCATGTTGTATCATTAAACGAACCGTTGGTATTGACATTTATAGGATTACCATTGACAAATAATTCGATTTTTGTTGAATCATTTACCGTTCCTGAGACGACAATAGATTGGAGCTTTGTGATAAGACTGTCGATTGGCGATTTTAGATTTACAATTGGAGCTTGCGTATCTCGAATCACAAAACGCGAAACTATTGTTTTGTTTCCTGCAGCATCGGTTGCAATAAATGTTATAGTATTTATTCCTTCGGTTAGGGAAATTTTTGATGTAAATGAATTATTTACGATAGGAATTGTATTACCATTTACCGTAAGCGAAACAGAGGACGAACCCGTCACCGTGCCGTTGACATTTATCACTAAAAGATTAGTTATTTGACTATCAACAGGGGTTTGCACAGTGAGAACTGGAGGCTGAACAGCAAATCTTACCGTTCGGATTATTGAACTGGTGTTGCCGGCAGCATCTGTGGCAGCAATAGTGATTTTATTTATTCCTTCAGTTAAAAAGATCGTAGTAGCAAATGAACCATTTGAAACAGACACACTCTGCCCATTGACAGTTAATGTTACAGCTGTCGAATCGGAAATTGTCCCTGAGACAATAAGGGATGAGAGATTGGTGATGGTAGAGTCTATCGGCGATGAGACAGCTAAGGAAGGTGCGATACGATCTGCTATCA
>PMML01000114.1 GCA_003162695.1 Ignavibacteriota bacterium
AAAAAATTACTTTGACACATTTGCTGGTGTCCGCCAAACGGCATTCTCCATGGCGGAAAAGCAATAAACACTTTCCCGTTAGGTCTTAAAAATAATTTTAGATGCTCTAAAAATAAATCTTGATTCGGTATATGTTCCAAGGTATCCCGTAAAACGACCAGATCGAATTTATAGTTATTATCTTCTTTTATTTCATATATGNNNTGGGATTACATATTTTTCAGTGGTATAGGACTGTTCTTCGAAATACTGTTCTCTATCGAGTTGTCTTTTTTGCATATTGTAGAAGTTTTCAGTGTGTTTCCAATTTATAAAGAATGCGCTGCTTCTTTATTTCTTACAAGTCACCATGGTGTGAAGTTACTTCCACATACGATGATCGAAACTCTGCAGTGCATATCGTCGCAATTACTGTGGAATGAATAGATCGTTTGATTGAANNAAATTCAGCAACACATTCATTCCATGAAGTTAATTTGCAAATTTCAGATTCTAAATTCAAGCGAAATGCCGTAATAAATCCGTACGCCTCCGATTTGTAAGCGGAGGAGATTCTATCCATTCAGCGGCCCATCGATGATTCCAGGAATGCCGGAAAAAGAATGAGATCGGGGGGAAACAACGTTCCGGCATTCATTCATGTGTTTCAGCAGGAAGTTGAATCTCATTGCATAGTCATGCGTAGTTTTGTATATTATCATTGCATTTGGATCTCAATATTTACCAGCCGTAAAAAACGAATACATGAGAAAAATAATAACAGCGCCGAGTGATTGGAATTATTTTTATAGAGTTAAGAATGCGGAATGGCCGGAGGTGGCAAGGCCATGCCTTCGGCACNNTTGAAAATGTTTTCTTGCGTCCCGCCACACAGACGGCGGGCAGGCAGCGGGATTCAAATCGGGAATTGTTCAACGTGCTGCGGTGCGATGTTGAGTACTCATTTAATTTTTAGTTCTTTGGTTGTTTAGTTATTCGTTAACTATTGACTGATATTTGCTAACTGATCACAATTCACTGTTTATTAAAATTATGCGACTTTCAAAATCATTTGTACCTACATTAAAAGAAATTCCGGCAGATGCCGGCATTCCAAGCCACCAGCTCATGCTGCGTTCCGGAATGATGCGGCAGCTGACATCGGGAGTGTATGCCTATTTGCCGCTCGGTTACCGAGTTATGACTAAGGCAATGAACATCGTGCGAGAGGAAATGAATGCCATCGGAGGCCAGGAATTTCATCTGCCTGCATTGAGTCCGGAATCGCTTTGGGTGCAGACGGGACGCAGAAATGTTCCGAATTTTATACTGAGTATCAAGGAACGGGATCTCGTGCTGGCGCCCACACATGAGGAAGTGATCGGCTGGCTTGCGAGTATGCATATTCAATCATACAAAGATTTGCCTCAAACATGGTATCAGATACAGACCAAATTCAGGAACGAACCGCGTCCCCGCTCAGGCGTGCTTCGCGGAAGACAGTTCACCATGAAAGATTCGTACTCCCTCGACCGGGCATGGGAAGACCTGGATGCCAGTTACGAGAAGCATAAAGAAGCCTACAAGCGCATTTTCAGCCGGTGCGGATTAGCGCATTTCATTGTCGGCGCTTCAACAGGAGCGATGGGAGGTACCGGTTCTCAAGAATTTATGATCGATTCGGAATTCGGCGAGGACAGCACCGTCCTCTGTCCTGCATGCGGATATGCTTCAAATATTGAGGTGGCGGCCTCTGCTGTGGAAAAACTAACGCGGTTAGAGACGAACGATCCAATCCGGGAAATTCACACGCCGAATGTCAAAACCATTGATGAGCTGGTGAATTTTTTGCACATCGATCAAATGCACTTTGCCAAATCGGTGGTCTATCGTCATAACGGCAAACCGCTGCTCATTCTCATGCTGGGGAATGATCAGATGAATGAATCGAAGCTCGCGACTGCTCTTGGAGGCGGTGAATTTTCGCCGATGCCGGCGGAAGATTTGCTCGCTTTGACCGGCGCGGACGGTGGATCTATCGGTCCGGCAGGGTTAAAGGGCTTTAATNNCTGCGGACTGTTGAAGCAGGCGAACCTTGCCCGAAATGCGGCAAACCTTTGAAGGTCTCCAACGCGATCGAGCTTGGTCATATCTTTAAGCTCGGTACCAAATATTCAGATGCTCTCAATATTTCCTATCTGGATGAGAAAGGACAGTCGAAACCGGTTATCATGGGAAGCTATGGAATCGGTATTGAACGCATTGTAGCATGTTATATCGAACAGCATCATGATAAAGACGGGATCGTCTGGAATACGGCGCTTGCTCCGTATGCGGTTCAGGTCACGGCCGTTAATATGAACAGCGAAAACACCGTGTCACATGCAGAAAAAATTTACGAACTGTTCAGNNGACGACCGGTCGGATGTTTCTCCGGGCTTTAAGTTTAAAGACGCCGATTTGCTCGGCATGCCGTTTCATGTCATCGTCGGCGATAAAAATCTGAAAAACAATCAAGTGGAAATTAAAAAGCGCCGGACGGGTGAACGGATATTAGTCGGATTCGAAGAAATTCTTCCGGAAATTCAAAAGCTTTTGAGAAACAATGAACAATGAACTGTGGAGAGGAAATCGCGAATCGCGGATTGCCAATTGTCAATTGTGGACTGTAAGCGCGACAACTTGTTGCGAATGCTCTTAAAATGATATTAATAGTAAATAGTGAACTGATTAGTGGTAATTGATCGCTGATAACTGTTGACTGATGTAGATAATCCCGCTCCGGCGGTTGGCCGGAATTATTTTCTTACGATTTATGCAATTCATTCATCTTCATAATCACACCCATTACAGCCTCTTAGACGGCGCGGCAACTGTCGAAGCGCTCATCAAAGCCGCTCTCGAACAGAATATGCCTGCTGTTGCTATGACGGATCATGGAGTTATGTTCGGCGCTTTGGAGTTTTATAAAAAAGCGACGAAGTACGGCGTCAAGCCTATCATCGGCTGCGAAGCATATATCGTTACAAAAGGGTCCCGGCGGGACAGGGGTATCGATGCCGATCGTATGAATAAGGGACACGGGCGCGGAATTTATAATCATATCGTGCTTTTGGCTAAGGATGAGGCGGGATACAAAAATTTAATGAAGCTCTGTACCGCCGGTCATACGGAGGGATTCTATTTCAAACCGCGCATCGATGTTGAGCTGCTTCGCAAGTACCGGGACGGATTAGTTGCAATGTCTGCATGTCCTGCGGGCATCGTCAATGCGCAGGTTATAAACGGGAACATGGATGAAGCGGTCGAGTACGCATCGTTGTACAAAGAAATATTCGGCGAAGACTTTTATCTGGAGATCCAGAATCACGGCCTCGAACATGAAGAAATTCTGCTTGCAAAAATACCTCAAATAGCAAAAGACCTCGGCATCAAACTCGTTGCGACGAACGATTGTCATTATATAAAACGGGAACACGCTATTCCGCATAATATCATGTTGTATATACCGGAGGCGAGCAGCACAAATATTCCGGATTATATGACACTCCGATACAAAACAGACCAGCTTTACTTTAAGTCTGCAAAAGAAATGGTCGATCTTTTCAGCAAATACCCCGGGGCAGTCGAGTCGACTCTGGAGATTGCCGCTAAATGCAGCCTGCATCTGGAACTTCGAAAAAACCATATGCCGGCATTTCCGATTCCTCAAGAATCGGGGATCACAGATCCGGATCAATATTTCGAAAAGCTTGCACGCGAAGGAATTGCCAAACGGTATCCCTCCATAACGCCGGAAATCGAACAGCGGCTGAACCACGAAATCGATGTTATCCGGACCATGGGGTACGCAGGATATTTTCTTATCGTGCAGGATTTTATAGATGCCGCGAAGCGTCTCGGTGTTCCGGTAGGCCCCGGACGCGGGAGCGCTGCAGGAAGCATCGTTGCGTACGCGCTTGGCATAACGAATGTCGATCCGCTGCAATACGATCTGCTGTTCGAACGTTTCCTGAATCCGGCTCGCGTCTCGATGCCCGATATCGATATAGATTTCGCCGATAATAAGCGGGAAAAGGTCATCGAATATGTCAGGAGTAAATACGGCGAAAAATCCGTCGCACAGATCGTTACGTTTGGTACGCTTTCCGCCCGCGCCGCCTTAAAAGATGTCGGAAGAGTTTTAGGCATTCCGCTCGGCGTCATCGATTCCATTACAAAACAAATTCCCGTCGTTCAGGGGAAAGTCACGCCCATCGAAGAAGCTCTGCGGACCGTGCCGGAATTGAAATGGGTCGGCGAAAGCGGTGATGAAAAAATAAAATTGCTGATTGACGCAGCAAAAGTCCTTGAAGGCATGAACCGCAACGTTTCCATGCACGCTGCCGGCGTGGTGATCGCACCGGGGGATATCAGCGATTTTGTGCCGATGTATAAAACACCGCAGACGGATCTCATGACGCAATACAACATGAAGGATCTGGAAGAGGCCGGATTGCTGAAAATGGATTTTCTCGGTTTGCGGACGCTGACTGTTCTGGAAAATGCTCTTTCCTTGATTCTCGAAGTACACGGTACTACGGTCGATCTTGATGCCATACCGGATAAGGATGCGGAGACGCTTGCAATGTTTTCCAGAGGTCAGACGGTAGCTCTCTTTCAGTTTGAAAGCGCCGGTATGCAGGACTATTTGCGGAAGCTTCGTCCTTCATCGATTCATGATCTTGTAGCCATGAATGCACTGTACCGTCCGGGTCCGATGGAAAACATTCCGGATTTTATCAACCGCAAGAACGGCAAACAAAAAATTACATACCTTCATCCGAAACTTGAGCCGATTCTGAGCGAAACGTACGGCGTTATCGTGTATCAGGAACAGGTGATAAAGATCGCCAGTGAAATTGCCGGGTTGAGCCTGTCGCAGGCGGATTTGCTCAGACGTGCGATGGGGAAAAAGGACAAGGATTTAATGGCGCGTCAGAAAACGGAATTTTGCGACAGCGCCGTTAAAAACGGAATTGACAAAAAAACCGCATCCGACATTTTCGATTTGATAGAAAAATTCGCTTCCTACGGTTTCAATAAATCGCACAGCGTTGCATATTCTATTCTCGCCTACCAGACAGCTTTCCTTAAAGCCCATTATCCGGCAGAATATATGGCGGCGACGCTGACCAGCGAAATGGCGGATACGGATAAAATCGTCGTGCTGATCGATGACTGCCGGAAAATGGGAATCGACGTCCTGCCTCCTGATGTCAATGAAAGCGGCGTCAGCTTCGGCGTTACGGCAAAAGGTATCCGCTTCGGGCTGAGCGCCATCAAAAATGTCGGAGTCGGAGCTGTCGAACAAATCGTCAAAGCAAGAGGAGAGAAGGGAAGATTTCACGATCTGTTCGATTTTTGCAGCCGTGTCGATCTTCGCGCGGTCACCAAAAAAACAATCGAAAGTTTAGTGCTGGCGGGAGCGTTTGATTCTTTGCACGGGAATAGAGCCCAGCTTTTCGCGGCGGCGGAAATGGCGATTGTGCACGGGCAAAAGGCGCAGGAACAAGCCGAGATGGGGCAGTCGAACCTTTTTGATCGGGGAGGAACACGGGGAGTCGAACGTCCTGCGCTGCGGGCATCGGAAGCGTGGAGCGAGACGGAAAAACTCGCGCGGGAAAAATCGGTTCTCGGCTTTTATGTTTCCGGTCATCCGCTCTGGAAATACAGGGATGAAGTAGACGGTTTAGCCACCGCCCGCCTTGGAGATGCAGCTTCAGTGCGGCCGAATTCGACGGTGCGCGTATGCGGAATCATTTCAGATGTGAAGAAGAAAATCGATAAACGTGGAAAAACGATGGCATTTATTACCATCGAGGATTTTACAGGAAAAGCCGAATGTATTGTGTTCGCAGATCCGTATCAAAAGTATAATGCACTGCTGCAGGCCGGGTCTATTGTGATGTTGGCGGGAAAAAACGACGGGGGAACCGATGCACTGAAAGTTATCGTCAACGAAGTCCTTGCAATCGATGACGTCCGGAAAAAATTGACGAAAAAAGTAGTCCTGAATGTCGACCTGGATAAGACTTCAGAGATACAGGCATTCGAGCTGGTTAAGCTGCTGGAAAAAAACAAAGGTAAATGCCAATGCTACATTAACGTTGCAGGTGGCGGATTACAGAACAATTTGATATATTTAACAAGAAAGTTTAATGTCGATCCGAATCCGCAATTTACGGATTCCGTGCGAAGCTTGCTGGGCACGGACGCCGTTCGGCTTCAAGGATAGACGGAGAAAGGATATGCGATGAAACCTGTTGAAGTAACGGATTCTAATTTTCAAAATGAAGTTCTCAAATCGGATCTGCCCGTATTGGTGGATTTCTGGGCAACATGGTGCGGTCCGTGCAAAATGATCGCTCCCATTGTCGAAGAAATCGCGGGAGAATTTTCAGGGAAACTGAAGGTTGGAAAGGTCGATGTGGATTCGAATCAGCAAATTGCAATGCAATTCGGCATCCGAAGCATCCCTACGCTCCTTGTGTTTAAAGGAGGCAAGGTTGTCGACCAGCTGATAGGCGCCCTTCCGAAGAAGGCTCTTATCGAAAAGATATCGAAACATCTTCTTTGACATCCACAGAAGACATTGCGGGAACGGCGATCGGTCGGAGCGGCTTCTCGCATTTTTGTTTTTATACATTCTGAAAAGGAAAAAGCGTTGGAAGGATATAAGCAGCGGACGCATACGTGCGGCGAATTGAGAAAAGAACATGTCGGGCAAACGGTGACGTTAACCGGCTGGGTGGATACAAGCCGGGATCATGGCGGAGTTATTTTTATCGACGTCCGGGACCGATACGGAAAAACACAGATTGTCTTTTCACCGGATCTCCATAACGAGACGTACGAACTTGCAAAAACATTAAGGTCGGAATTTGTCGTTTCCGCAACGGGCAGCGTTATACTCCGGCCGGCAGACATGCTGAATCCTGCTATTCCGACCGGTGAAATAGAAGTAAACGGTCTCGAATTGATCATCCTCAACAAAGCGGAAACTCCTCCCTTTCAGATTGAGGATTCGGTCGATGTAAGCGAAGATGTCCGTTTACGCTACCGCTTCCTCGATCTGCGCCGTTCCCAGATGCAGCAAAACCTTCTTCTCCGCCATAAGGTATGCCAGGCGGCAAGAAGCTACTACGACCGGAACGGGTTTATTGAAATTGAAACGCCCGTCCTCATGAAAAGCACTCCGGAAGGAGCGAGAGATTTTTTAGTGCCGAGCCGGCTTCATCGCGGCAGGTTTTATGCTCTTCCTCAATCTCCTCAAACGTATAAACAAATTCTCATGGTCTCGGGGTTCGACCGCTACTTCCAGATTGTGAAATGTTTCCGTGATGAAGATCTCCGTGCCGATCGGCAGCCCGAATTCACACAGATCGACGTCGAAATGTCGTTTGTCGGCGAAGACGATATTATAAAGATGACGGAGGGTTTAATCGCCGAGCTTTTCGAAAAAACGATCGGTGTCCGGCCGCAGCTTCCATTTCCGCGCTTGACCTATAAAGAAGCCATGGAAATATACGGAAGCGATAAACCGGACGCGCGTTTCGGCGCCACCATCAAACAGATGACCGATATCGTTGCGCAATCGAAATTTAAAGTATTCAGCGATACGGTAAAACGCGGCGGAATTGCGGCGGGAATAAAGTTCGAAGGTATGGGAGGGTATACGCGAAACCAGCTGGACGGGCTGACCAATTATGTGAAAACACTCGGCGCAGGCGGGCTCGTCTATATTAAAGTGCAGGAAGGGAAAAACGAATGTTCCTCGGAAAAATTTCTTTCACAGGAGGAAATTGCTGCACTTGCCGATCGGGCAGAAGCAAAGCCGGGAGATCTTGTGCTTATCGTCTCGGGAACCTGGCAAAAAGCGCTGACCATTCTCGGTTCCTTGCGGCTCGAAATGGCCAATCGCCATAATTTAATTCCGCCGGACTTATGGAATTTTCTCTGGGTCGTCGATTTCCCTCTCTTCGAATACAGCGAGGAAGAAAAACGATTCCAGGCTGTGCACCATGCATTTACATCGCCCAAGTTCGAGGATGCAGCTTTTCTGGAATCCGATCCCGGCAAAGTCCGTGCACGCGCATACGATATCGTTCTCAACGGCAATGAGATCGGAGGCGGCAGCATTCGAATCCATACACCGGAATTACAGAGCAAGGTATTTCAATTAATGGGCATAGGAACCGAGGAAGCAAAAAATAAATTCGGCTTCTTGCTTGAAGCATTCAAATACGGAGCTCCGCCCCATGGCGGCATAGCGTTCGGTCTCGACCGCATTGTCATGCTCATGACAGGGAGTAAATCCATTCGNNACAAAGAAAAAGAATTGCTGCACTCCGGGAGTATCTTTGACCTCGAAACAAAAGAACATGAAGTAGCCGAGCTCCAGGCAAAAACGAACGAAGACGGTTTTTGGAACGACAACACAGCTGCACAGAAAGTTATCCAGCGTATCAATGAAAAGAAGAACTGGATCGATTCATGGAAAGATTTGAATCGACTGGCAGGAGACGCGGCGGCGCTTATCGAACTGGCGGAGGAATCCCAGGAAGCAGGCATGGGCCCGGAGATTTTGCGGGATATCGAAAAGCTCGAGCAGGATGCGGAATCCGTGGAACTGCGCAATATGCTCAGCGGCCCGGATGACGAGAAGAATGCCCTGTTGACCATCCATGCCGGCGCGGGAGGAACGGAAGCACAGGACTGGTCGGAAATGCTGCTCCGGATGTACACGCGCTGGTGCGAACGAAAAGGATTCAAGGTGTACCTGGCAGATACGCTCGATGGCGAAGGGGCGGGCATTAAAAGCGCTACGATAGAAGTTTCCGGAAAGTATGCGTACGGTTATCTGAAAGCGGAAATCGGCGTTCATCGACTTGTGCGAATCTCGCCCTTCGATTCGAATGCCCGGCGGCATACCTCGTTTGCGTCTGTTTTTGCATGTCCGGAAATCGAAGACGACGTCGCGATTGAAATCAATCCTGCCGATCTTGAAATAGATACGTACCGGTCGGGAGGCAAGGGAGGACAGAACGTCAATAAGGTTGAAACAGCCGTTCGCATTACGCATGTGCCGAGCGGAATCGTTGTAGCCTGCCAGCAGGAGCGATCTCAATTTCAAAACCGCGAGAGAGCCATGAAAATGCTCAAGTCCAGGCTCTATCAGCGCCGGCGGGAAGAAGAAGAAGCCCGGCTCGATGCAATCGAGAGTACGAAGAAAAAAATAGAATGGGGAAGTCAGATCCGTTCCTATACATTTCAGCCGTATCAGCTTGTTAAAGATCATCGAACGAATACGGAAATGAGCGACGTGCAGGCTGTGATGGACGGGAAAATTGATCCCTTCATTAAGAGTTATCTCATGGATTCTTCCATCAAAAAGTAATCTTGAAGAAAAAAAACAATCCATATTCAGTCGCCCAGTTTATCGCCCTGCGGCACCTGACTTCAAAGCATAATAGCGGATTCGTTTCCTTTATCACCTTTATTGCCATCCTTGGCGTAACGCTCGGTGTTGCGAGTTTAATTATCGCGCTTTCCATCCTCAACGGATTTGAAAAGACCATCAAGTCGAATGTCGTAAGTTTTACCGCACACATGCAGTTGTTTGCGTTTCAAAATCAGCTTCTGGAAAAACCGGAAATGACGATCCAGCGCGTGATGGCGAGGTTTCCGGAAATCACCGATATGGCCCCGTACCTCGTAAGGGAAGGGATGGTACGGTCGAAAGAAGATATTGACGGTATTGTTATCAAAGGGGTCGATCCATCGAACGATATTTCCGCGGCAAAACGGCGTCTCGTCGAAGGCACGTACGATCTTGCGGAACGTGACAACGGAATTCAGACGATCATCATCGGGAAACGATTGTCCGAAAAATTGAAAGCAGCGGTAGGCCAGAGAGTGCTGGTCTACGGGCTTGGAGGTTCCTCTATTTCTCTGTCGCAGGCCCGGACGATGCAATTCGAAGTTCGGGGAATTTACGAAACCGGAATGGCCGATTATGACGGGAGTATTGTCTATGTCAACCTGCGTAATGCGCAGCGTTTGTTCCAGGTCGGTCCGACGGTCTCAGGATTCGATATATTGGTAAGCGAAACTGACAGCCTTGAATCGTTGTCGAATCAAATTCCGGATTATCTCGGATACCCGTATTATGCACGCACGATGCAGCAGATGTATCGTAATCTTTTTATGTGGATTGAACTTCAAAAAAAACCGGTTCCCATTGTTCTCGGTCTTATTATCATTGTTGCTACGGTCAATATCGTCGGGATGCTGCTGATGATGGTTATGGAAAAATCGAGGCAGATCGGCATCCTGAAAGCGCTTGGTATGCAGCGCAAAGCCATTATTCGTTTGTTCCTTTTTCAGGGACTTCATATCGGCGTCATAGGGACTGTCCTCGGTAATATCATCGCTTTCCTTCTTTGCTGGCTGGAATTGCATTATCGGGTTATTCCGCTTCCCTCCGGAATTTATTTTATGACGCACGTTCCCATCGAACTTTCTTTTTTCAATTTTTTTATTGTAAGCATTGCAGCTCTGATCATGAGCTTTTTAGCATCCATCATGCCTGCCCTTGTTGCAACAAGGCTGGATACGATTAAATTGCTGCGGTTTATTTAATGAGATTCGAGCATAAAATAGCGTTTCGGTATCTGATCATGCACAAAGAAGTCCGCTTCGTAAATCTGATATCGACGATCTCGGTCATCGGCGTAACGATCGGCGTAGCGGCATTGATTGTCGTGCTTTCCGTATACAATGGATTTTCAGGTTTGGTCTCGTCCATCCTTGTCGGCTTCGATCCCTATGTTCGTATCGAACGGACGGTACGGGCGGATACTTCCGCTTATGCGGAAGTCATTCGATGTCTCAGCACATATCCGGAAGTTAAAGATTCCATCCGCTATGCGCCGTTCATCGCCGGAAAAGCTCTTGTTGTTTCCAGAAATGTCAACAGGGTCGTAAATATCCGGGGGATTCAGGCGGACCGGCTTGCACGGGTTTCGGGTGTAGGCGAAAAAATAGTTCTAGGGTCGTTGAATCTTGCAAAGGGACACGGTATCGTGATCGGAATGGTACTGGCCGACCGGCTGGGTGTTTTGATAGGCGACACCATCGCTATTATGAGTCCGGCTGGAGCAGAGCTGGCAGCGCTGCAAATGGGACTGCCGCTGATAAAAAAATTCCGTGTTGTGGGAATGTACGAGTCCAACAATAAAGAATACGACAGCTATTATGCCTTTACCGATCTTGCGAGCGCGCAAACGCTTTTTGTAGCAGGCGGAAAAATCGACGGGTATGATGTACGGCTGCAGAATCCGGATGAAGCCGATAAACTCAAGAACCATCTGCAAAAAAATATAGGAAAGGAATACAGCGTTCTTACCTGGTATGATCTTCACAAGGAGCTCTATGTTGTCATGCAGCTTGAGCGGTGGGCCGCGTTTATTATTCTCTGTCTCATCATTGCCGTCGCATCGTTCAATTTACTCGGTTCGCTGACAATGACGGTGATTCAAAAACAAAGAGATATCGGTATCCTAAAATCGATGGGCGCAACAAATGATAGTATTAAGAGAATATTTCTGACACAGGGAGTATTGGTAGGAAGTATCGGAACGCTCGCGGGAACCTTGTTAGGTCTGGGTGTAGTCTTTGCACAGAAGACCTATGATATTTTTCCTCTCGATCCGACGGTATATATTATCTCCGCTCTTCCTATGGAAATGCATGTTGTCGATATTATAATCGTCGGATTTGCTGCGATCGGACTTTGTACGCTTGCATCGCGCAAACCGGCAAAACGCGCAGCACAACTTCTTCCAGCAAGGGCTTTACGATGGGAATGACACGCAGACCGGTTCTTCTGGCCGGAAAAGATATTTGGAAAGAATATCAAACAGGAAAAGACCTTACGCTTCAGGTGCTCAAAGGGGTCGATATAGAAATCCGAAAAGGAGAGATTGTCGTTATTGTCGGCCCTTCCGGTTCCGGCAAGAGTACGCTGCTCCATATCCTCGGCGCTATTGACCGTCCGACAAAAGGAGAGGTCTTTCTCAATGATCATAATATTTTTAAATACACCGAGGAACGCTTAGCATGGTTCAGGAACCAAACCCTCGGTTTTATTTTTCAGTTTCATCATTTGCTGCCCGAATTTAATGCGCTGGAAAATGTCTGCATGCCGGCATTGATAAGCGGCAAGACGATGAAAGAGTCGAGACAACGGGCTGAATCTTTGCTTTCCACGGTTGGAATGGGTCAACGCTTGCTTCATAAGCCCTCCGAACTTTCGGGCGGTGAACAGCAGCGGGTTGCCGTCGCGCGTGCGTTGATGAATAACCCGGAATTAGTTCTGGCCGATGAACCTTCCGGAAATCTCGATGAAGAAAACGGTCAGGAACTGCATCAGCTCCTGGCAAGTTTGTCGGAAGATCTGGGAATAACATTCGTTATAGCCACGCATAATCCGGATTTAACCCGCCGTGCAAATCGCGTGATGCGGCTTGCGGAGGGGAAACTGCAGGTAGCAAGGCATGGGTAAAAACGTTCAACGTGCTGAAGAGACGTGCTGATGTGCTTCGGTTCCCGCCAAAAAATAACGCATGGCAGGCAGGCAGGGTGCTGCTGTTGCGTGAACTGCAGACGGTACTGAACTTCCGCACCGCAGAACGGCAGCACTGCATTACCGCAGCACGTTTCACTATTCACTCTTTGTTCTTGCACATTCCAACAAAATGCGATATATTACATAAGTTGATTGAATGCCCGACGGGAGAAGGAAGTCGGGCTTTTTCTTGATTAAGAGACGGAGAATATATGGCAAGAATTGAAGTAAAACAATCGCCGAAGAAAAAAATCCAATTGCTCTCGCTGCCGTTTACTAAAATCAATTACCAAATTTTGGCAGGAGGGATCCTTTCCATTGTTCTCGGATATATCGCCCTGGCTCAAGAACCGTGGGATGGGAACATGCCATTGGTCGTTGCACCCATTTTGCTTGTCCTCGGATACTGCATTATCATCCCGATTGGAATTCTTTTTCGTCGAAAAGAAACATCAGAGATGCTTGCTGATACCGGAGACCCGGCAGAAAAATAATCGCTTTGAATTTCCCAAAACGATTCGATAGAAAACAGCCACATCACTGAGGCTGTATCATCAATTGGTATCCATAATTACTTTCCATTGGGTTTTATCTAAAAGCAGTTTCATTCCGTATTCTTTGTCCCTCAACTTAGGTAATGAACGAATCTCATCGGCTAGATGCCGGACGGTCTTGGTTCAATCCTCTAACAACTCGTCTGGAATATTAACGCCATACAGCAATTCTATTACAAACATTA
>PMML01000132.1 GCA_003162695.1 Ignavibacteriota bacterium
CAGGAATATCAAGGCATGGTGATCAGCCGTCACGGCGCAGGAATAAATGCGACGTTCACCGTCCGTAAAATTTCGGATGGCGTCGGCGTAGAGCGTATTTTTCCCCTGCATTCGCCGCGTATTGCTAAAATTGAAAAAGTGAAAGAGGGCAAAGTTCGCCGGGCAAAANNTGTTTGGCTTAGATCGAACAGAATCTCCGTTTGATCTGGTTATAGACGTACCTGCACAAAATGCGTTGAAACTCAGCCAGCGTTCCGAAGGAATTCGGAGCGCTTTTTTATCTCCTATCGACTACGCCCGGCACGGGGCGGAATACTGTGTTATGCCCGGGATCGGCGTCTCCTCGACGAAGCCGACCGGAGCGCTGCAGATCGTCCTAAAAAAAAACCTGCGCAACATCGAACGTATAGCAATCGATATTCGCTTTACTTCGGAAATTGTTCTGGCAAAAATAATTCTTGAAGAAAAATACCGGAATCTTCCATCCGGTCATTCCAACCTGCAATTTATTCCTTTTCTCGCCGACCCGTTTTCCGTATTCGATAAAGTGGATGCGGTTTTAGCAGTGGCGGATTCGCTGCCTGCATTTGCAGAACGCGATGATGCTTTCAGCATCGATTTGGTGGATGAATGGAAGGACCTGACCGGTTTGCCGTATATTCACGGTTTTTGGGTCGGCAGAGAAGGCGAATTGGCCGAGCCGGAATCGCGTGCGCTCCTTCGGGCGCAAGAACAGGGATCTGCGCTCAAAGGGAAAATAGCGGAAGATTATGCACGAAAAAACGGACTTTCGATCCAGGCTGCCAGGGATTATGCCGATGCATTTTCTTATTCTTTCGGAACGGAAGAAGAGGCTTCACTCGAAGAATTTATTCGCTATGCATATTATCACGGCGTCATAGGCGATATACCCGATATTCGCTTTTTCGATCTTCCCCCGGCTCCTTAATCGTCAAAGTGACATACAATCCGCTGTTAACTATTAACCATTTATGATTTACTCTTCTCCAAATTGATTCCCGCATGCGCGGGAAGACATTTTTATGCCTCCGGCTGCCATCTTTTTAAACTCCATTGAAATTCCATCTTTTTTGCGTAAATTGCGCCTGCGAGTATGCTTAAAACGCTCCTTATTAAAAATTTTGCACTGATCGAATTTGTTGAAATTGAATTCGAAAGCGGCCTGAATATCCTCACCGGCGAAACCGGTGCAGGCAAATCTATTATTATCGATGCCCTCAGCCTTATTCTCGGCGACCGGACGAAGAGTGATGTCGTTCGGAAGGGAAGTGAAAAAGCGCTGATCGAAGGGACTTTCGGCATGACCGGAAATGTGCAAATAGAAAAAATGCTTGTGCAGCACGAGATCGAACGCCAGGACGATTTAATCCTGCGCAGAGAAATTTCCATGAAAGGACAATCGCGCTGTTTTATCAATGATACGCCGGTACCGCTGGCGGTGCTCAAGGAAATCGGAGACCATCTTGTCGATTTACACGGACAGCATGAACATCAATCCCTGCTGCGCACGGAAACGCATGGTGCACTGCTGGATGAGTTCGGAGGGCTTGAAGGCCTGGTCCGGGAGTACAGGAGTCATTATGAAAACCTGACTGAACTGTTTTCAAAGATGCGGGCGCTTTTGCAAAAGGAACATGAACTGAAAGAAAAACGCGGCCTCTACGATTTTCAGATTAAAGAAATCGATGACGTCGACCCGCACGCGGGAGAAGAAGCGGAACTGGAAAATGAACTGCGCATTTTAGAAAACTCCGAAAAACTTTTTGAGGCGACTTCGAATCTGTACCAGATGCTGTACGAGGGGGATCAGGCTGTTTACGACTCGCTTGTCAAAGCCCGGAACCAGATGGAAGATCTGGCGGAAATCGATCAATCGTTCAATGATGCTAAAAATGAATGCGCCTCCGCAGCGGCGATTATCGGTGAATTGACAAAGTTCATTCAAAGCTATAATGCAAAAATAGAGTTTAACCCTGAGCGCCTGGAACAAATCCGGGAACGGCTCGGCCGGATGACGCTGTTGAAGAAAAAATACGGCGGTTCCCTGGAACTTGTCATCCGGCATCGCGAAAAAATCGGTGTGGAATTTGCTATGGCGGAAAATTTTGAATCGGAAATTCTCAAGCTGTCGACCCGCATCGAAGAAGAGCGCACGCTCTGTTCCTCTGCCGCACAGCGCCTTTCGGCAAAACGAAGAGAACTGGTCCCGAAAATCGGCAAAGCCGTATGCGCAGAGCTGGGCAAATTGGGCATTGCCGGCGCACAATTCGATGTCAGGATCGAGAATACCGTATTGCTGAATACGGACGGCGCACAAAATTTTGCCTACGTCAGGTTCGGGCGTGAATCGTACGCTGCTTTTCCCGACGGCATTGATCGTGTGGAATTTTACATGTCGGCCAATATCGGCGAAGATCTCAAACCGCTGGTACGCGTGGCATCGGGAGGTGAAATATCGCGCATCATGCTTGCATTGAAAACGATTCTTTCCAAGGCTGACCGGCTCCCGCTGCTTGTGTTCGATGAAATCGATGTCGGCATAAGCGGAAGAATCGCGCAGGCTGTCGGAAAAAGCCTGAAGAGCCTTTCTCAATTTCATCAGGTCATTTCGATTACACATCTGCCGCAGATCGCCGGCTTTGCCGATTGTCACTATATAGTTGAGAAGAGAGAATCGAAACAGCGAACGACCTCAAATATACGAAAATTGAACGACGACGAGCGCGTGCGGGAAGTAGCCCGCCTGTTGAGCGGAGAAGAAGTAACCGAAGCAGGTATGCACGGTGCACGGGAATTAATAGGAAAAGAATAAGAGGACAATTCGGTTTGCGGAAGGCGGAAGATCGAAAAATATGACAATACAAATTTACAATACGCTGACCCGGCAAAAAGAGGAGTTTGTTCCGCTGAATCAAGGGCATGTGGGAATGTACGTTTGCGGGCCGACAGTATACGGAAATTCGCATATCGGACATGCAAAAAGCTATGTCTCTTTTGACGTGATGGTACGGTATCTGCGTTACTGCGGCTATAAGGTGCTGTATATTCAAAACATTACGGATGTCGGTCATTTGACCGACGATGCGGATGAAGGTGAAGACAAATTAGTGAAACAGGCGCGCATCGATCGCGTTCATCCGATGCAAATTGCCGAATTGATGACACGCAGCTATTTTGAAGATATGGATGCGCTGAACGTGCTGCGGCCGGATATTTCTCCCCGCGCATCGGGGCATATTATCGAGCAGATCGAGATTATCCGGAAACTGGTCAAAAACGGATTTGCCTACGAGACGGGCGGGTCGGTATATTTCGATGTCACAAAATTTCCATCGTATGGGAAACTTTCCGGAAGGACGCTCGATGAGTCGCTGGAAGGAACGCGTGTCGGGACGCGGTCGGAAAAGCGGCATTCGGCGGATTTCGCTCTCTGGAAAAAAGCGGAAGGCGGTCATATTATGCGATGGCCGAGCCCGTGGGGAGAAGGATTTCCCGGGTGGCATATCGAATGCTCGGCAATGTCGATGAAATACCTGGGAGAAAGTTTCGATATTCACGGCGGTGGAATGGATAACCAGTTTCCCCATCACGAGTGCGAAATCGCGCAAAGTGAAGCGGCAACGGGCAAGCCGTTTGTCAAATACTGGATTCATAACAATCTGGTGACTGTGAACGGCCGGAAAATGTCAAAGTCGCTCGGCAACTTTATAACCTTGAAAGATGCATTTAAGAAATTCGATCCTGTTGTAGTGCGGTTTTTGATACTTCAAAGCCACTACCGGAGTACGCTGGATTTAAGCGATGACTCCCTGCTGGGAGCGAAAATAGGATTGGAAAAACTATTCAATACCATACGCAATGTGCGTGAGACGATAAAGAAAACAGATCAAGATCAGCATGCGGGGCAGCCAGCGATTGATTTCTCCGCATATAAAAATCGATTCCTTGAGGCGATGAGCGACGATTTCAACACGCCGCAGGCAGTTGCAGTTATTTTCGATCTTGCGCGGGAAGCAAATCAGCTGCTCCACGCAGAATCCATGCCGGGGATGGAAACGCTTCTTGCACTTAATGCATTGTTCTCGGAACTTGGCGGAATGATTCTCGGTATTGTGACAAACGATCTCAGCAGCACTGCGCGGGATGAAAACGATGAGGCAAAATTGATCGATATCCTTGTTCAAACAAGACAAAAAGCAAAATCGGAGAAAGCATGGTGGGCGGCGGATTTCATCCGAACGGAACTGGAAGCGGCAGGTATTCGGTTGGAAGATAAGAAAGATGGAACCATCTGGCGGAAAATCGATTCTTAAGAAGGAGTAAAGCGGTTTGGTCAAGATTATAGAAAACGGTTTTGTCGTTTCGGGAAACACAAAGAATCAAATCGGCTGCATGACTATTATTGTTCAGGGAGATCGTATACTAGAAATCGGCAGGCGTGCCGATGCGCTGAAGGCGCAATTTGCAAATGCGGAAGTAATCGATGCGGCAGGGAAAATTATTTTTCCGGGATTTATCAATGCGCATTACCGGGGGGAATCGTTCATTCTCCGCTTTCTGACGGCGGCACAGCCTGCCGCACGATGGGGAAAAACGGCATCTATACGGGCGGCATTCCAATATCTGCAGTCCAAAGCAACCTATGAAGAATTGCTTTCCATGTACCGCATCGCGTATTTTTCTGCGTTGAAATCCGGTATCACAACGATGTGCGAATTCGGCATGGATTATCTGGATGTCTCGCTGCGTGCATCGTTCGAAGCGCTGCGGCAGACGGAAATACGGGGAACGATAGGCGTACACAATGGAGATCAAATTGAAGCGGCACATTCGCTGAAAAGCGCTTCCATTCAATTCGCAGTAGTAACACCGGATGAGGATGAACTGACGCTCTATAATTTGCAGTCGATGGTCCGTGTGGCAAACGAATATCACTGGCCGCTGATTGTCCGATTGGGAGAAACACAGCGTGCTGCAGATCTTTTGAAAAAAAACTTCAATAAGAGTCCGGTAAAAATGTGCGACGATTTTCATCTTTTTGAATATTCGCTTCAGCTTGTGAATATGAACTGCTTTGAACCGGGAGATATTGAGATTCTGGCAAAGAACAATATGCCGCTTATTTCATGCCCGCTCTCGCTGGTGAAAAAAGGATTTGCGCTTCCGCCGTATACCGATATACAAAAACAGGGAGTTTCTTTAGCCCTTACTTCCGATTGGGGGGCGATAGATACATTTGCCACAATGCGTTCATATGCTCAGATTCAAGGATTGCTCGGCATGGAACCCGATACATCATTCGAACTTCTTGCCTTGCATACATCCCGGGCGGCGAGGACGTTGAAAAAAGAATCCGAAATCGGCGCCCTGGATCCCGGGAAAAAAGCCGATCTGGTTTTCTGCTCCGCAACAGGACTGAAATTTCAGCCATTCCTCAATCAGGAAGGTGAAGAACGGACACTGAATGTTTTGCTGGATGAATTATCGGGACAGGATGTACTCGATGTCATGATCGGGGGCGAGTTTTATGTCCGTGAAAAAAACATTCTGACGTACTCGGAAGAAGATCTGATCCATGAAGAAAAAAAGCTTTTTCAGAAGCTGCTGTCTCTTACGGCGAAGCAGCCCGCTCGGTCGAAGACTGCAGAAGTTATTCCGTTCACGCCATCCGTTCTGCGGGCTTCTGCAGATGCAGAGAACCTGCCATTTGAAGAAGGATACCGCGTTATAAAAAAGGATATTCAAAATACAGAGACATCTGCACCGCAGCCGGAACAACCCGCAAAAACGCAAAATGAATTGAATAAAGATGTCCGGCACGTGTTCGGGGATGATGAATAAAGAAAAAGAATACTAAGGAGAGCAACGTGAAAAAAAATCTGGCCATTTGTCTTGCATTGTCGCTTCTTCAAATATTGCCGGCGGCGCTGCTGGCACAAAGTTATGCCGGCGAAGACGCAAACAGCGAACCGACTATGCTTATAGACAAGCCGACCGCCGGATTGCTCAAGCGGGGAAGCTATTCGGTTTCGTCGGAATTTTATGAACAGGGCGGTGTGCTCATGAATCTTGCCGTTGGAATTTTCGATCCATTTTCGTTCGGAATTTCATACGGAGGAACGGATATTTTAGGTCACAATAAAATCGCCATGGATCCTTTTCCGGGTGTCCAGGCAAAACTGCGCATCTTCAATGAAAGTGCAGCTATGCCGGCTATAGCGATCGGATTTGATTCTCAGGGGAAAGGGCCTTATCTCAAAGCCGACTCGCTTCAGCGATATACTATCAAATCCTCGGGTATGTATGCCGTTGCGAGTAAGAATTATGCTATTCTTGGAAACTTAAGCATTCATGGCGGGATTAATCGTTCGCTGGAACAGACGGACGGCGATTCCAATATGGATATGTTCGTCGGAGTGGAAAAATCTGCTGGGAAAGATATTTCGATTATGCTTGAATATGATTTTGCCGCCAATGATAACAAGAATCAGGCTCTTGGAAAAGGCAACGGTTATCTGAATTTCGGCCTGCGATGGGCCTGGGGTAAAGGAGCTACGGTCGGAGTCAACTTAAAGGATGTCACGCGGAATCAGGATAATGTCGATATTGGCAATAGGACGCTGCAAATCGATTATATCGGCAGCTTTTAATGTTCAAAAAATGAGACAGAAACGACCAGTTTAGCAGACAATAACATAAAATTTGGTTTTATTGAGGTCGAAAAACCTTCAAAACGAGTCAATTTATGATGTTTTGTCTTACAATTTTTGGCAAAGAATTTGCTTATATACACCAGAGAACAAGATAAAGGATACTGATATGAAAAAAATCTTAACTTTAAGCGCGATATCGGTTGGTGTATTGTCGGTATCATTCCTTTTTTCCGGCTGTTATACTCAACTGACTGCCGATCGATTTGAACAACCGTCTTATACGGAACAATCTGTTGCGACTGAGCAAGTGGCTGATACGGCTGCTGTTGCCGATACGAGCGGATATGACGAAGAAGATCAGCCTGATTATTCAAGCTGGTATTATTATTATCCGCGTTGGAATTCGTCCTGGTATGACGGATATGCATATACTCCGTCCGGAGAAGTAATGTATGGAGACGGGTGGTGCGATTCAGGTTTCTATTCTCCCTGGTGGGGACCGGCGTGGTACTCGCCATTCTATTTTGGATTTGGTTGGTACGGTCATTATGGCTACGGATATGGGCATGGATACCATGGATATCATGGATATTTTGCCGGAGGCAGAGACCGAAATTTTGGACCGGGACGCAATGGGATTATGGCACGCAGTTTTGGAAGCAGATATAATGTGTCTTCAATGCGCAGATCTGTTTCAACATCCGCAGCAGGTAATTTATCGGCAGGGAGAACTGCAAACGCGGTTTCAAGAAATAGTGCTGCAACGAATGTGACAACATCTGCCAGGCAGTACAGTCCATCAGTTCGTCAGCCGCAATATAAAAATCAAGTAAACTCCAGCACGCGAAGTTATCGCATGGGATACTCTCGACAAAACGCCAACCGGCGGAATGCGTCTATGAATTCATCCCGATATCGTTCGCAATCGAATTCCATTCGATCCGGAGGACAAAGGGTTTCCTCGCGCAGCTCTTCGTCGGGTTATTCCCGTTCATCAGGCGGGGGTGGCGGACGCAGTGGCGGTGGACGCAGTGGCGGTGGACGCGGACGTTGATTGCATTCAATATGAATGGATAATTTTTCAATTGTTATGGAGCAGATTATGAATTGGAGATTGGTTTTTCGAGGAATACTTGGATTAACGATCATTTCGTCCATGGGACTTTATGCGCAGATTGCCCAAGATGCTTTGCGTTATTCGCAAACAGGCATCGGTGTGGGCGCGCAAACTCAAAGTCTTGCCGGAACGTCGGTTGGTATTGCCAGCGACTTTTCCGCACTTTTTTCAAATCCTGCGGGACTCGGACAGCAGCATGAATTCGATTTTTCCATGGGCCTTTCGAATTTTTCCGCTAATAATGACGTTTCATTTGATAACAGCAAAATTTCTTCATCGAGCAATTCGTTGAGTATTGATAACATCGGATTGGTTTACCCGATTGCAACACAACGGGGAAGTTTTACTCTGGCATTTGGATACGGACACGTTGCCAACTATGACGGATCCGCGCAATTCGGAGGTTTCAATATCGGCAATTCTTTAACGCAGTCTATTGATGTCGACATTCTTAAGGATTTGTATTTAAGCGATACACTTGGACATTCTTTCTTAAACAATAAAAACCTTCAGCAAAATGCGGTTGTTTCTGAAAAGGGCGGGATGAATCATTGGTCGTTCGGCGGCTCCATGGAAGTATCGCCGAATTTGTTTGCGGGCGTATCGCTGAACTTCGCTTCCGGAAGCTATACATACGATTGTCTCTATACGGAAAACGATACGAGGAACAACTACACGGTCTTTCCGGCAGATGTCAGCCAGTTCAATTATGAACAAATGTACACCGACAATTTAAGCGGGATCAATGCGTTGTTCGGGCTGCTCTTCAAGGAAGATATATTTAGCGTTGGAATTAGTCTTCGAACAGCAACACTCTATGATATATCTGAAGATTATTCGCAGATGTATGGAAGTAAATTCTATCCGACGGAAGTCGATCCGGCGGGAGATGAATATTCAGTCGTTTCGGCGATAAGTTATTCCTATCGTGTCACGACACCCTGGGTAATCAGCGGCGGCGTTTCCGTATATCCTTTACCATGGCTAATGATTGCAGGAGATGTCGAACATACGGATTGGACGCAAGTCTCGATGAAATCGGATGATCCAGTGGTAGACGCAAGTTTGCAGCTGGAAAATCAAAGAGCAGCGACTCTCTTCCGTGCAACAACCAATCTTCGCGGCGGTGCGGAAGCCACTCTCTTTGATATTGGTCTTAAACTCCGCGCCGGCATAGCGTGGAAACCGTCACCGTATGCAGCCGATGCAAATACGCACAATTATGATCAATACTACTATACCGCAGGCGCCGGATTAAAGGTCGATAAAAATACATGGATTAATGTCTCTTGTGCTCTGGGTTATCAAAAGAGCCAGCTGAATGCCGAAGATCTCTTCAGTGTTCCGGGTCTCGCAGCAAATGAAAATATCAATACAAGCATCGTGAACGTCTCGTTGAGCTACAAATTCTAATAATTCTTGCAAGCGCTTATAAGTTTGCGTAAATTAAATCCGTCCCGATAAAAATCGGGGCGGATTTTTTTTGGGGTGAAAGATGCGAAATTATGCTCGACTTATTATAGGCCTCTCTATAGTTGCCGCTGCTGTGTTGATCGCAGTTGTTTTATTAGGCTATTATCTGGTAGCGAAATCGTTTCCCAAGGTCGACGGGAAAGAGAAAATTCACGGTTTGACCGCGGAAGTGACCATCTATAGGGACGAGTACGGCGTTCCGCATATTTTTGCGGATTCGGATCATGACGCATATATGGCAGTCGGCTATGTCCATGCTCAGGAACGTCTCTGGCAGATGGAGCTTGAACGGCGGGTCGGGTTGGGACGTCTTTCGGAAATTCTCGGCCGGCCCGCAGTTTCGGTCGATAAAATGTTCAGAACGCTCGGACTTTATCATCAGGTGCAAAAAATTGCGGCGAACCTGGATCAGCCCACGCGCGACGCACTCCAGGCATATGCAGACGGCGTCAATCAGTTCATTGCCTCCCACACCGGAAAATATCCGCTGGAATTTGATATGCTCTCGTTTGAACCAGAACCATGGACAATTGAACATTCGCTCCTGATCAGCCGGCTCATGGCGTGGGAGATGAATTTTTCCCGCTGGAACGATCTGCTGCTTGCTGCGCTCGTTGCGCGATTAGGAGAGGAAAAGGCGAAAGAGGTTTTTCCGTGGTGGCCCGCGGATGCGCCGCTCATCATTCCGGAAGGAATGAAAGGGAAAGATATCGCAGCAAACCTCAAGCCGTTCTTCGACGCGGATCATGAGGCACAATCGATTCTTGGCATTGACGGCATGCAGTCCGGAAGCAATGCATGGGTCGTTTCCGGTGCAAAGTCCGAAACAGGTAAGCCGATCGTTGCCAACGATCCTCATTTAGTTCTCATGGCACCTGCCCGGTGGTATGAACTCCATATCGTATCTCCGGAACAGGATGTTGCCGGCATGTCGATTCCCGGGGTGCCGTTTGTCGTTGCGGGAAGAAACAAGCATATCGCATGGGGAATAACAAATGCAATGATGGATGATGAAGATTTTTATATCGAACAAGTCGATTCCATTCAGCGTCCTGCCAAATACATGTTCAACGGCAGCTGGCAGCCGGTAACCGAGGATATCGATACGATCTTCGTCAAGGGTGGTTCCGCCATATTTTTTTCCGTCTTTAAAACGCATCATGGTCCGATTGTCAATAAAATGGAACCGGGTGCGGCATTTGCCGGTTCGCTTATCTCCATGTGCTGGACCGGCTACGAGGTCTCGAACGAAGCGGGCACGTTCTATCGTATTAACCGTGCGAACAATTGGACGGAATTTACGGAGGCGTTGAAAACGTACGCTGTACCGGCTCAAAATTTCGTTTATGGCGACGACCAGGATACGATCGGATATTATACGGGCGGGAAATTGCCGATCCGCAGCATGCAGAACGCAACGCTGCCGGCAGACGGAACGAGCGGGGAGAACGACTGGAAAGGATTCGTACCGTTCCAGCAGATGCCTCATTGTGTCAACCCGCCGCAGGGATTTATCGCAACGGCTAATAATAAAATCGTTAATGATTCCTATCCGTATTATATTTCGAATAACTGGGAACCCCCCTGGCGTTCCATGCGGCTGAATGAAGTGCTCCGGGAGCAACCGCGTTTTTCGGTTAAAGATTTTGAAAAATTGCAATGCGACGTATTGTCGCTGCAGGCGCGGGAAATCGTGCCGATTCTGCTCCATGCGTTCGACAGCACGGCGGTCGGCAATGCGAATGTCAAAACGGCTCTGGAGTATCTCCGCAACTGGAACGATGAGACACGAAAAGAAGATGTCGCAACAACAATATTTCAGGCGACGATGGATCGTATCATTCGCAACACGTTTGCGGATAAAATGGGTGAGCAGCTTTTTGCGCTGTATGATACGCTTGCCAGCACTCCCTTGACGGTCATCACAAGACTCCTGAAAGAGCCGAATTCCCCATGGTTCGATGACAGCCGTACACCGGAAGTGGAAACAAAAGATATGATCATTCGTAAAAGTCTAACCGAAGCTGTGGCGGATTTGCAGAGCCGGCTGGGAGGAGAACCGAAAGAATGGCAGTGGGGAAGAGTTCATACGGTGACGTTCGCTCATGTCTTCGGAGTTCAGCCTCTGCTGGGAAGGCTCTTTAATGTCGGGCCGTATGCAGTCGGCGGCACGCATGCAACCGTCAGCGTCGGTCAGTATTTTCTTTCACAGCCGTTCGTAAGCCGCGTGGGTCCTTCCATGCGTCAGATCATGAACCTCGCAGATGTCAACGATACACGCGTTGTTCTTCCTCCGGGCCAATCCGGAAATTTGTTTTATAAACATTATAAAGACCAGATTATGCTTTGGCTCAACGGAGCTTATCGAGACCGTCCGATGGAGAAAGAAAAAATCGAAGCGGCTTGTTCCGATGTTTTACGATTAAGGCCTGCAGAATGATGATATCGGGAAAATTCGAATCCCTTCTGAAAACTGCCGATTCGATTTGTGTTTTAACAGGTGCAGGTATTTCGGCTGAAAGCGGTGTCGCAACATTCCGTGGAACGGACGGGTTATGGTCGAAGCTGAAACCGGAAGAACTGGCAAACTTCGATGCGTTCCTGCGTAATCCGGATATCGTATGGGAATGGTATAATCATCGAAAACAAATTATTCAGGAAGTAAAGCCGAATGCGGCGCATTATGCGCTTGCAGCTATGGAACAGATGGTCAAGGATTTTACGCTCACTACGCAAAACATCGACAACCTGCATACCCGTGCCGGCAGCAAACGCGTCCTGGAATTGCATGGGAATATCGAGCGCAGCTACTGCGTCACATGCGGAAAATTTGTGCCCGATGTGGTTGTAACCAGGGAACAGAGAATTCCGCATTGTGGCGATTGCGGAGGCGTTATTCGTCCGGATGTCGTATGGTTCGGGGAAATGCTTCCGCAGGACGTGCTGGAAGAGTCCATGAGTGCAGCGGCTCGATGCAGCCTCTTCCTGTCGATCGGCACGTCTGCCGTTGTCTATCCCGCCGCAGGCTTGCCGTTGAAGGCGCGGGACTGCGGTGCCTACGTTGTGGAAATCAATTTGGAAAGAACCGAAATATCTCATTTAGTCGACGAATCGCTGATCGGCAAAGCGGGAGAAATTCTGCCGCAGCTTGCTGAAATAATGAAAACTTCTCGGAGTCAAAAATGACCAATACGATAGTCAACGGCAGGACAAAAATTGTCTGTACCATCGGACCTGCAACACAATCGGTCGAACAACTCGCCGGGTTGATCGGAGCGGGAATGGATGTTGCCCGGCTGAATTTTTCTCACGGTTCGCATGACGACCACTTGACTGCCATGATTAATATTCGACAGGCATGCAAACAGACAGGGGAGCATGTTGCTATTTTACAGGATTTGTGCGGGCCGAAAATTCGCACCGGAAGACTGAAGAACAAGAAAGTGGAATTGAAAAAGGGGGCAACGATCGTATTTACAACGGAAGAAATCGACGGCGATGAGCATCGTGTCACAACCGCATATAAAGAGCTGCCGGAAGATGTAAAACCGGGAGACAGCATTTTTCTGGATGACGGCAACCTGTGTGTCAGGGTTGTCTCGACAGCAAAGACGGAAGTTATGTGCACGGTGGAAACCGGCGGAATTCTCGGGGAACATAAGGGTATGAACCTGCCCGGTGTAAAGCTGAGCACGCCGTCGCTGACGGAAAAGGATCTTGACGATCTGGAATTCGGATTAAAGAACGACATCGATTACATTGCGCTTTCTTTTGTGCGTTCTGCAAATGATATTCGTTCGCTGCGTGAGCATATCCGCCTGCAAATGAAGCATTTTGTGCCGATCATCGCAAAGATCGAAATGGCGGATGCAATTTTAGCGATCGACGATATAATCAAAGAATCGGATGCTGTTATGGTCGCTCGCGGAGATCTGGGGGTGGAAATGTCGCCGGAGGAAGTTCCGGTCTTGCAGAAAATGATTGTGCGTAAATGTAATGAAGCAGGCAAACCGGTCATTATAGCGACACAGATGCTGGAATCGATGATTGAAAACCCGCGTCCCACCCGCGCGGAAGCGAGCGATGTAGCGAATGCAGTCTTAGATGGTGCGGATGCGGTCATGCTGAGCGCCGAGACCTCGGTGGGAAAATATCCGATCGAGACGGTCAAAACGATGAATAATATTATTTTGCGCACAGAGCAGCAGATTCCGCAAAAGGAGATTATTGAAAAAAGATCGTTCGTTTGCGACGATCCGATTCTCGATGCGGTGGCACAATCCGCATGCGTTCTGGCGGAGAAAGTAAATGCGTCCGCCATCATTCCAATAACGCATTCCGGAGGTACGGCATGGCGTCTCAGCAGGTTCCGTCCTTTTGCGCGTATTATCGCCGTAACGGGAGAAGAGCACGTTCTTCGGAGGCTCAATCTGGTATGGGGAGTTCGTGGCATTGTTCTGACCGATTACATCGGCAATGCCGATGCTATTTTGCATCGCATAAAGGAAAAGCTCAAGCAGGAAGGATATCTGAAAAGCGGAGATTATATCATCTTTACGATCGGTATTCCCCTGATGGCACGCGGGTTGACCGATACCATCAACGTAGAACGAGTGGAATAATAATTTCATTTTCAGCCGACGGCGGTAACGTCGGGAGAGTGTTCGTGGTCTCAGAAGAAAGAGTGTGTTAGAGTTTTGCATACATGAAGGAGTGAAAGTTCTTATGAAACGGATTATGAGAGTATTTGAAAGGTCGTTGGCTATTGCAATCATTGTAGAATTCTGTCTCTGGCTTATACGGAAATTGTTCCCGACGCAGATGTTCATACGTGATATTTATTATTATGCCTATTATCCGAGTCATTTTGTCGTTAGGTTTTTTAATCTCGGTTCGTATGATCTCATGTATTTTGTCGTGAATATCATTATCATCATGATTCTCGTCTTTCCATTAGTCTTTAAATATCATCGAAAATAGAAATATTCAAAAGGGAAGCAAAATGGCGGAGCCGTTGGAGGTTACAATAAAGTCTGCAAATCTGAAAGTACAATTCACCGGAACGGCAAGATCCAATACGCCGATCACAATGGATTACACTCAGCCCCTTGGCGATGGGCAGGGTTATACTTCACTTGAATTGCTGCTCATCAGCTTCGCCAATTGCGCGGCAACATCCATTGTGACGCTGCTAAGAAAAATGAGAAAGACGGTAACGGGCTGTACGGTGCAGGCAAAAGGAATCCGCCGCGAACAGCATCCCACTTCGTTCCAAACGATTAGTCTGGATTTTACCATCGCATCTTCTGATGCAAACGATGCCGATGTAGGAAAAGCACTTGAACTTTCCGAACAGACCTATTGTCCCGTGTGGGCGATGATAAAAGGGAATGTAGAAGTTGCGACAACGGTTACAATTATAAAATGACCATCTGCGTCAAATCCGCGACATCTCCGAAATCTATCAATCTGCGCGCATCCGTGGGCCTGCCCGACTGCTGACGCAGACACGCAGGCGGGCCTGAGAATGTTCTCCCGTGTTAACGGGATCCAACATTTCTCAATCAATTATCTGCCCCCAATCTGTGCAATCAATTGCACAATCATAGTGTAACTTCTTCCTCCGCCTTTCGTAAACTATAATATGAATCATAAAGAAAGGACGGACGATATGAAAAAGGCGCTTACTATATCCGGACTTGTTTTTCTTTTATCAGCAATGACTGCATTCGCGGCGGATAATGTCGCAATGTTGCAAGGAAAATGGGTGGGAGAATTTCAGGGAACCGCGGGGACGGTTCAGGTGCGGACACATTTTTGGATGGAAAACGATGAACTTGTCGGAACAATGGATTTTCCCCAGGAAAACATCTATAATCTCAAGTTGTCTTTCATCATCATCGAAGCAGCTTCGGTCCATTTCGAAGTTGTTAAAAATAACGAAGTGCTCTCTTTTGAAGGAAAACTGATCTCCAACCAGCTTGTTGGCGAATTCTCTACGAAAACTGGAAAAGGTGTATTCGGTTTTTCACGCGAGAAGAATTTGTAATCAAAAAACGTAGTTCTTAGTTTGTAGTTCATAATTATGAGAGGTGGAACTCATAACATTGAACCTTGAACAGCGCACAAAGAACTTTTATCCCTTTATCATCCGTCATCTGTGTCATGATGAAATCCATCATCTGCGTAAAATCTGTGTAATCTGTGCAATCGATTATTCGCTTGCATTCATTTCTCCTCCTCATCCCCGGTGTCCGGCAGGGCATCGGGGATTTATTCTATTAATATTATATAGCAACGCCTTGCCCGGATTTACGCCGATATTCGGCATCTGATAATGTCGCATTTCTTAGATCATCATTTGCAATTAATCTGGGCAATCGACCATCTGTGCTCAATCAGTATAATCTGAGGGATCATCTATGGAGTAAAAATAAAATATTGCAAACGATAGGAGCTTTGGCTACATTTTAAAAACATAGATTCAGGGTATTGAACTGGATTGACAGCGGCAGACAGTCAATGGCGAATCGTTAGAAAGGTTCCAACAATCAAAGGCAAAAAGGATTCCTGATGAAACTTAAGTTTAAGAAATCATTTTCTATCTCTCTCATACTGACAGCGATGACTCTTTTTTCATCCTCGCATCTCATAAGTCAAAGCGCGACTCCGGCGGAGCCGTCCAACGAAGATCAATATAAGCTGTACTTCAAAGAAGCGGATGAGCATCTTGGTAAGTTCGAATTTGAGGCATCATTAAAAAGCTGCGAATCGGCGCTGGGCTATAAACCGGACGATTTTCTGATTCGAGCGATGATGTGCCTCGATTGTTATGAAATAGCAGAACGGCTTGACGTTCACAAGTCCGAAGATAAGGATAAAAAGATAGAACTTTATACGAAGATGATAAAGATTGCAGAGGAAGGAATTAAATGCGCTCCTGACAAAGGAGAATGCTATTTTATGCGCGGACTGGCTAATGCAAGAATGTCCACAACAAAAGGAATATTGTCGCAGCTTTTTACTGCAAAGCAGATCGAGAAAGACTGGCTTGTTGCAGTGGACCGGAAATCCGACTATGTAACGCCGAACGGCGAAAATCTTCAAGCATCCAGCTGCTTGGCGCTCGGAGTGTATTACCGCTTATGCCCGACTTTTTTCCTGCTCAAATGGCTCTTTGGAATCAGCGGGGATCTCGATAAAGCCGTCGATGAATGCCGGAAGGCGTATGATCTCGATTCTACGCGGATAGAAATCGTAAAAGAATACGGTGTGGTGCTTATAACACGCGGGCTGGATAAGGACAATACAAAGGATATTGAAGGAGGGATACCATGCTCCTTAACAACATAAAACTTTGTCCGGGTTATTCGAGAGATGACGAACAGGATATTTCCGAGGAATCGTTTAAGAAAACGCAAAAGTAGTATAAATATGGCAATCTCTCATTAGGCCGTGAGTGATCATCGGATCAAAATGAATGAAGGCAAAAAAGGCGGATAGATTCTCTTTCCGTTTTCCATTCATCATTTACTGTTTGCCAACCCTACCCATTCTGAAATTTCAACAAATCCCCGATCGTATAAACATCATGACGCTGCTGGACATAGGAAAGATATTTGATGAGCACTAAAGCCGTTGCATAGGCGTCGCCGGAAGCGCGGTGGCGTTCCGGGATTTTAATGCCTAATGCTTGTGTGACCGGTCCCAGCGACTTACTCCGAAGATGGGGAAGTATCCGCCTGCTCAATTTAACCGTGCAAAGCTGATCGTTCATCAATTCTAATTGTCTCTCCCGTGCTGCGGTTTCTGAAACAAATCCCCAATCGAACTGCGCATTGTGCGCAACGAATATTGAATCCTGTAAAAATTGTGCGATATGCGGAACAACCTCGCGTGCAGGCGGGGCATCAAGCACCATGAGATTGTCGATACCGGTGAGTGTTGTTATTTCAGATGGAATGGGCACCAATGGATTGATAAGCGTGGAAAACTCGTCGACCAAAATGTTGTCCCGCACTTTCATCATGGCGATTTCTGTCATGCGGTCTGTAGTCGGACTAAGTCCTGTGGTCTCGACGTCAACAACGACGAATGTCGTTTCCGCTATGAGGATGTCGGATTTCATGATGATGACGTCCGTTTCTTCGGCCGCACTTCCTGATCTTTATATTGAAGCTCGTATAGTTTTCGGTAGATGCCGTTGAGCATTAAAAGCTGCTGGTGCGTGCCCATTTCCCGGATCTCTCCCTTATGCATGACAAGAATCTTGTCCGCTTTCTGTATCGTAGAAAGCCGGTGCGCGATGACGATGGACGTTCGCCCTTTGAGCAGATTCCGAATAGCTTTTTGTACCAGCAGTTCGGTTTCCGTATCCACGCTCGATGTGGCTTCATCCAGAACGAGTATGCGCGGGTTATATGCCAGAGCACGGGCGAACGAGAGCAGCTGTTTCTGCCCTCCGGAGAGAGTTGCGCCGCGCTCTCTGACAATGCCGTCATAGCCGCCGTTCAGCTCTTCTATAAACTTATTTGCTCCGACCATGCGTGCAGCCGCTTTGATGCGTTCCAATGGAATTTGTTCGTTTCCGAGGCTGATGTTGTTTTTGATATCGCCGGAAAAAAGAAAAACATCCTGCAGCACCACTCCGATATGTTTGCGGAGATCGGCGGGAGCAACATGCTGAATGTTAATCCCGTCGATTAAAATTTCACCTTTCTGTATGTCGTAAAACCTGCTCAGGAGACTGATAATAGTGGTTTTTCCGGCTCCGGTGTGACCCACAATGGCGACCGTTTCTCCCTGCTTGATGGAAAATGAAACGTTCTTTAAAATCCATTCAGGAGCCTTCATACCGTCGGAAGGCGGGTTGTAAGCAAACCAGACATTCTTGAATTCGATATCACCGCGAACTTGACCGAGCGGAACCGGATTTGGGTGGACCGGCAGCAGCGTGGTATCGTCTAAAAGCTGGAAAATTCGTTCTGAAGAGGCCATGGCGGTCTGGAGGATATTATATTTCTCGGACAGATCGCGGATGGGACGCCAGAACATTTCATTGAACTGGACAAAAGCTATGACCGTGCCGACTGTGACACCACCGTGCAGGGCGTGAGCACCGGCATACCAGATGATGAGTCCTACTGCAACGGCGCCTATAATGTCCACTCCCGGATAGAAAACTGCGTAATAAAAAATCGAACGGATGTTCGCATCGCGGTGTGCAGCATTGATTTCGGAAAATTTATCGAAGGATTTCTGTTCCCGGTTGAAAAGCTGATCCACGAGCATGCCGGTGATATGTTCCTGCATGAAAGTGTTGATGCGGGCTATCTGACGGCGGACGTCGCGGTACGCTTCCCGCGCTTTTTTACGGAACAGGAACGTGCCGTAAAATAAAAAGGGAAGGACGCTCAAGGTAACGAGCGAAAGCATCCAGTTCATCGTGAACATGAAATAAAAAATCCCGATGATCGTAAAAACATCGCTGAAGACCATTACGATGCCGGAGGAAAACATTTCGTTTAAAACTTCAACGTCGTTCGTAACGCGCGTGATGAGCCGGCCAATGGGATTACGATCGTAGAACTTCAGCGAAAGGTTCTGCAGGTGCCGGTAGATCCCCATGCGCAGGTCGAATATGGTTTTTTGTCCGATCCATTGTGTCAGGTACGCGTTGAAATATTGAATGACCCCCCGTACAAGTATCACTGTAAGAAAAAGCAGCGCCGTCATTAAAAGTCCATGCTTGTCCCCGTGCGCTATATTCGTATCGACCGCGATTTTAGTAAAATACGGACGTACCGCTTCCAGAGCGCTGACCAAAAGACTAAGGAGAATGCCCAGAGCCACCTGCCAGCGGTAGGGTCTGAGATACTTGATGAGCCGCTTCATCAGCCGCGCATCGTATGCTTTGCCTAATACTTCTTCTTCCATAAAAAACTGTGAACTGTGAAATGAAAACTGTAAACCGTAAACCGTAAACCGTAAACTAAGAACCACGAACTACGAACCACGAACTACGAACTAATGAACTATTCTATGGTTTCGAGTTCATGCTCCAGCAATTGCTTTTTATTTATATCTGCGTAGATCCCGTCGAGTTTCACAAGTTCGTCATGCGTTCCGCGCTCGACAATTTCTCCGTCTTCAAGAACCACGATAAGATCGGCATCCTTGACAGTCGATATCCTGTGACTTATGATAATGCTCGTGCGGCCTTTCATAAAATCCCGCAGGCGGCCGAGTATTTGTTCTTCCGTATATGTATCGACCGCAGAGAGGGCGTCATCCAGAATCAATATTCTCGGCTGCCGCATAATAGCCCGCGCAATGCTCGTTCGCTGCTTTTGTCCTCCGGAAAGTGTGATGCCCCTCTCACCGATGGTTGTTTCGTAGCCGAGCGGAAATTCAGGAAGATCCTTGGCTATCTGCGATATTTCGGCGGCGGAGAAGGTCAATTCGTGAGACCCGTGATCGACGCCGTAACGTATATTCTCCGCTATGGTGTCCGAGAAAAGGAAAGTATCCTGAGGCACAAATCCGATCGCGGAGCGGAGCACATCCAGCGGGATAAGTTTGCTCTCGATTCCGTCGATTAAAATTTTTCCTTCGGTTACATCGTAAAGCCGGGGGAGAAGATTGACAAGCGTTGTTTTACCTGTGCCGGTATGCCCGACAAGCGCCACCGTCTTGCCGGCTTCGATCTTCAAGTTAATATTCTTCAGTGTCGGACGATTCGCATTCTTGTGCGTGAATGAAACATTGCGAAATTCGACCGATCCTTTAATGTCTGTAATCGAATGATCCGTCGCCTCTGTGTCCTGGATTTCCGGAACGGTATCGAAAATGACAGCGATCCGCGCCATCGATGCGGCTCCCTGCTGGAGAATGTTTGTGACCCACCCGAAGGCAATCATCGGCCAGATGAGCATGGAAAGATATGTAATGAAAGCAGTCAGCGTGCCGACGGTAATATAACCGTCGATGACGCGCTTACCGCCGAAATAAATGGTGGTGACCATGGAAACGCCGACTAGTATAAACATAAGCGGCCACATAACCGCCTGCGCGCGCGCCAGAACGAGGTTCTTTTTCAGGTAATCCCAGCTTAAGACGTAAAACCTTTTCTCCTCATACTCTTCACGGACGTAGGATTTAATGACCCTGATTCCGGAGAGCGTCTCCTGAGCATGCATGGTGAGGAGCGAAAATTGCTCCTGACGTTCGGTGAATTTTTTATTGATCAACTGGCCCAATTTGTAAACGGCAAAGGAAACGAACGGCATTGGAATGAGCGCAATGAGCGTCAATCGCCAGTCGCTGAAGAACATCATCGACAGTACCATCAGAAGCGTCATGAGCGTATCGGTCGGATACATGATGCCGGGACCGACCGCATTGCGGACTGAATTAATGTCGTTTGTTGCATGCGCCATAAGATCGCCTGTGGGCGTGTTCTGGAAATAGGAAAACGAAAGTTTCTGCAGATGCGCCAGCAGGTCGTTGCGGAGATCAAATTCCATATGGCGGGATGCAACGATGATGGTCTGCCGTGTGAGGAAAGTAAAAAATCCCGCTATAAGCGCAGATAGAACGATCAGTCCGGCCCAAAAAAGAAGATCGCTCCATACGGCGCTTCCGGTCTCTATTCCGTGCTTCAGTCCGTCCACGGCATAGCCCAGAAATTTCGGCTGTACCACGGTAAAAAGATTGCTGATAATAACAGTAATAAGTCCTAATAAAAGGATCTTCTTGGAATGAAGAATATATGGTTTGAGACGTAAAAGAGCATGCATACTAAATTAAGAATTCAGACTTAAGAATACAGAATGAATAAAAAGGAGACAAGGAAGCAATATCCAGGATATAGAACGAGGAGAAGATACCTAAAGTTTCAGAATTAAAGACTATGAATGTCGAATTTAGAATATTGAACATGGCAAATGGCGAATACAGATTGAAAGTAATTATTTCAAAGACCTTTAAGAAAAAAGCGTTTGTTTCATAAGATACCGGCGGTTACAAAGAACTATAATAAAATTATTGATAGTGTCCGCATGAGCATCCTTTTTATAAAAATTATCCGTAACTCCTATTCAGTGTTTAATTTAATTATTAAAATCCCTCTGCAAAAAG
>PMML01000108.1 GCA_003162695.1 Ignavibacteriota bacterium
TGGGATTCTTCAACCACGACTCCACTGCCCAAAGCATTGAATTCAAAACATTGAACACGCACGGAATTAAAGCCCGGCAGCATGTCCGCGATCTCTGGCGACAAACCAATCTGCCAGACATTGTAGACCCATCTAAAGATGCACTCAATATAATAATTCCCGGTCACGGTGCACAACTCTACAAGCTCACTGATACCAAATAATGTTGCCGGCAAAGTGGCTTGATGGTAAGATGGCAAGTCGTTCCGTGCTGAGATGAGTTGATAAAAATTTTCGACTGTGAATAAAAAAGGTGGAAACGATGTGAGTTATTGAACAATTTGGAGAAGTCGGTAGAGTAATTTTATAAATACGTGTGCATTTTAGTAAAGGCATAAATTTATTCCAAATGAGGAATGAGGGTTATGAGAAAATTATCCATTCTTAGCGTATTAGTAAATCTACTTTTCATTTTAACAACCATATTAGTAGGGCAACTAAACAATATCCGGACATCGGTTAGACAAAAAACCAAATTCAATAACGATTGGAGATTTATACTTGGAGATAAACCGGAATTTAGGGATACGACGTACGACGACAGCGCTTGGCGGCAATTAAATCTTCCCCACGACTGGAGCATAGAAGGTGCGTTCGATAAATTCGGCGGTGAGTCTAACGGCTTCTTTCCTATTGGAATCGGGTGGTACAGAAAAACATTCACGCTTTCCGATTCGTTAAAAGGGAAAGAAGTTGGGGTCAATTTTGATGGTGTGTACATGAATAGTGAAGTATGGATAAACAATCATTTCCTGGGAAGATATCCGTACGGCTATTCAACATTTCAATATGATATGACGGATTTTCTAAAATTCGGAGAGAAAGAAAAAAACGTTATAGCGGTTCGTGTGGATAATTCGCTAGCCAATTCAACAAGGTGGTACAGCGGATCGGGCATCTACCGCAACGTTTATCTCATTATAACCAACTTTGTTCATTTTCATAATTACAAAGGCGTTTCCATAACCACACCCGTCGTGGAAGAGGACAAAGCTTCTGTAAACGTTGACTATGATTTTCTGGTGAACTTCTATTCCCCTGAAGATAAGGAGGAGTGGCAGAAGGATGTTTGGAATTCAAAACCGGTCACAAAAGCGATTACAATTCGTTCCATCGTTTACAATAAAGATGGAACCGAGATTTCAAGAACGGAATCTCAAAATAATTATACAAACTTTAATCCCGACTTTAAAGTAACACAGAAACTTTCCATCAATAATCCAAACCGCTGGTCGCCTCATTCTCCGGTTTTGTACTACCTTAAAAGCCAATTAGAATGCGATGGAAGAATTCTTGACGATCAAGTAACTTCATTCGGTTTGAGAAAACTCGAGTTTATTCTGGACAAAGGAATGTTTGTCAACGGGGTTTCCACGAAATTAAAAGGGGCATGTGTTCATGAAGACGGGGCTTCCTTCGGTTCTGCTGCGCCCATGGAAATATGGCGTTACAGGCTGCTCAAACTGAAAAAGATGGGATGCAATGCTATCCGTCCCAGCCATCACCCGTTCAATCCGAAATTTTATGATCTGTGCGATTCGCTCGGTTTTTTTATAATGGATGAAGCGTTTGACGAATGGACACGCGGATGGGAATGGAATTTTACTGAAAACACCACCGGGAAATCGTCCAACGGTTATCATTTATATTTCAATCAATGGTGGGAAACCGACCTTAAAGCGATGATCGATCGGGATCGCAATCATCCGTCGGTTGTTCTTTATTCTATCGGAAACGAAATTCCGAACCAGTTGAGCCCCGACGGTGCGCAGCTTGCAAAGAAGCTTGTCGAAGTCTGTCATCAGGAGGATCCGACCAGACCGGTAACATCCGCCTGTGATCAAGCGTATTGGCATCCTGAAAACGGTTTTTTAGATGTATTGGATATCGGCGGGTTCAATTATATTGACCGGAAGAATAAAGAAAAAACTTATGCACCAGAAAAAGANNGCCGGATGGCTTGATCTTTCCGGAAATGAAAAAAGCGAATACTACCTGCGCAAAAGCTGTTACAGTGATGAACCGACCGTTCATATAGCCATTGATACGACAGACAAGAAGGAACTGCCGTGGTACCGTCGTTCAGCGGCTCTTTCCAAATGGAATTGGGAAACGAAAGACACGCTTCCCGTCTATGTATACACAAATTGCGACGAGGTGGAATTACTGCTCAACGGCAAATCGCTTGGTAAAAAGAACATTGACATGAATCTCTATAAAGCGCTCTGGAAAATTCAGTTCCAACCCGGTACCATAAAAGCCGTCGGTTATCGAAAGAATAAAAAAGTTGCCGAACATATTTTAAAAACTGCCGGTGATGCATTTCAAATATCGGCAAAACCGCTCACGACGAAGCTCAAAGCGAACGGTGAAGATCTTGGTCTTATCGAAATTTCGATCCTAGATAAAGATGGAAACTATGTATTTGATGCCAATAATGATATCACAGTAAATATCTCGGGCGAAGGAGAATTAGCGGGACTTGACAACGGCGATACAGTCTACCCGGGCTTATTTAAGACAAATGTTCGCACGGCATTTCACGGCAAAATGCTTGCAACAGTACGTTCATCAAATAAAACCGGCAAGATCGGAATACATGTCACATCTCCTCATTTGCAGAGTGCCGAAATACACATTGTGACGGAATAAGTTATTCACATTTTACAGGAGTCTCGTCGTCCGTTCTAAAGTCGGCTGTGTTGCAGCAGTGAGCGCGCATGCCCGCGACAATAAATCCCTGCAATGTCGAAATTGAGGAAAACATGGCCGCTGAGTTACGTTCTGCTGATCTCTCTACACCATCATACTAATTCGATTTGTCTTCCGGCATAATCTCTCGATTATTTTGTTTTTTCCAATCTGGCAGCCCAGCCGCCGCCGGGTGCAAGTTGAATGTTTAACTTGTCTCCTGATGAAATGTTGATCACTTCCTTTTTATAATCCGTGCCGTCGCGGTCTGCATTCATGCCGTCTTTAAAAATTGTTGCTTGATATACTCCTTCTCCCAGAAACGCGAAGTCAAGCGTAAGATTCCGTGCATCCCAATCGGTCATGGCTCCTACATACCATGTATCTCCCTTTTTACGGGCAACCGCTGCATACTCTCCGACTTTTCCATCCAACGGTACGGTTTCGTCAAACGTCGTTGGAACCTTAACGATAAAATCCGTACAATCTTGTTCTTTCATATAAGCAGTGGGATTATCCGCCAGCATCTGGAGCGGCGCTTCAAACATAACATACATGGCCAATTGACTGCAGCGCGTTCCCTGACTCATAGGATTATCATTGATCGGCCGGAAATTCGCCTTATTGGCATTTCTCATCGCACCCGGAGTATAATCCATCGGACCGGCCATCATGCGGATGTAAGGAATGCTCACGATGTAACGCGGCTGATCTTCAACAGCCCATTTATAATTCTCCAATCCTTTCACGCCTTCATAGCCGATAACATTCGGATATGTCCGCTGCAAACCTGTGGGCTTAAAGGCTCCATGGAAATCCACGAGCAAATGGTATTCTGCCGCTTTCTTTGCAATTTTATAAAGAGACTCCACAGCTACCTGATCGTCGCGGTCAATAAAATCAATCTTAAATCCTTTCAGACCCATTTTAGCGTACAGCGGAAAAACCGTATCCATTTGTAACGTCGCCTGATACCATGATGCCCACGTAATAATACCTACGCCTTTTTGATGAGCGTAATCTATAAGTTCCGGAAGATTAATTTTGGGAGACATTTTGGTTAGGTCCATTTCCAAAGCACCCTCAATGATAGCATATTTCATTTTATTGGCGGCGGCAAAATCGATATAATACTTGCAGGTCGGCATGTTAAGACCGGCTTTAAAATCAACGTGTGAAATATTCCGCTCATTCCAATAATCCCATGCAACCTGACCCGGCTCTATCCACGATACATCCTCTATTCTCGGCGGCGAGGCCAGCTTTTGCACGATGTCATTATTGAGCAGTTCCTTATCGCTCTGACTGATAGCAATTGCACGCCATGGAAAATTTCGCGTGCCGCTGGTCTTAGCAATGTAGTCCGCTCTTTTCGTCGGAATATAATTAATGCCCCCAAATCCGCCCAACTCCGCTTCCAGCGGATACGGCGCATAGACGCCCATGAATCCTTTGCCGGTTTGATTGATATTCAGATACATACCCGGATAATCTTCCAGATCTGCTTCCAGAATGACGACCTTTTTATTATTGCCGACATCGACCAGCGCCGGAAGGAACGCTAATGAATCTTTTAAGAATTGGGAAATATTGATTTCCCTGTAGAGGGCTTCAAAAGAAGAATTGAATATTTTCCCTCCTCTATAATCCCACATATAAGGAAGAAAGGATTTATCGTCGTCTGTAAAATTGAAGTTGGCTTCTTCGTTCTTTACAACAATCTCTCCGTTTTTCTTTGTAAAGAACCGGTACGCCACGGCATCGTTATACACCCTGAAAATGAGACCATAACCGCCTTTGCAATTGATTGTCAATTGGTTGCAATTGTCCGGAATCTTTGACTTGATATAATTCAAAGCGGTAAAAACCGTATTTATTTTTTCCGTGCTGGAGGATTTGATTGTTGCATTATCGCCGAGTACTTCGCCTCCTTCCAAAATCATAGAAATTGCCGAAGGCGCAATAATCTGCTGCCCATTATGCTGTACAGACCATTCGAGTTTTGCTCCCGCTTCAACCTTCAAGATCATAGCGCCGTCCGGCGATTTTACTTCAAAGTCTTTATTCTCTGCGGTTAATATTGACGAACCCAAGAAAAGGACAACTATAAGTCCGGCCAGAATATTTTTCGGCATATTGAAAATACGCATTGTCCGATATGTGTTTTGGGAATTTGTCATATTGACCTCCGATCAGATTATCTGTGCATTAATTTTAATGAACGTATGATTGAAGCAATTACTCTTTACTTTCTTAGATCATTTCAACCACCAGCTAAATATATTTTTATAAAATATAGCTCCCGTCTATTTAAGCTTCCCTATTTTCATTTTGTAATGTTAGATACGCATTTATCGCGTAATCAACGTGGTATGCAATACGGCCGGTATGGTGCCGAAACTCGGTCCGCCCCAATCCGTCTCGTCGCCATTGCGAATGCGTAAAAGTTTGAACTTGCCGTTCTCATATTGTCCTTCTTCAACTTTCAAATATTGCCAGGCCTTGCCGGTATTGGCACCGGCAGGCCGAAATGTGAAGCGGCAGAGAGTACCTATAAGTATAAATTCGTTCTCACCCAGTTGCACCACCATAGCTTTGCCGATCGGCTTTGCGTTAGCTTGCACCGTGCGTCCCCCTGTGGCGCTAAATGACACAACTGCCTGCCATACACCGAGGTCAATTGTCTGTTCGGCATGATCTTCACGTTCCACGACTGCTTTAATTTTTCCATCAAAACCCCACTTTGCCAGTTCTCTCATCATGGGACCGGCCATGGCGTATTCCTGAGCTATCGGCGTAAGGCGAGCCGCGGTCTCTGCTTCTCCTTCGACCCGTCCATTGTCATCTATGCCAAACGGAGAAAATCCTATACCGCCGTGAGCGAGCACCGTATACAAGTATCGTGCATATTCCCCGCTTGATCCTGTTTCCGGCACGAACAACGGGTTATCGGTACGATCATATAACTCAATCACTTTCAGCGCTCGCTCGCTGTCCGACAGATAGATGTCCGGAGCCAGTAAGTCTACAGCAGGTGCGGCCGCTTTCCAAATCGGAATCACATTATCGGTAGAACCGCCGCTTTCATATGTCGATGCAGGGGGATTGCTGAGCGGATCACGTATCGCCGCATTGACATACAAGGGCAATGGATTCACCGCTTTGCCCGATGCAGCAACATATCCTACGTAGCGGGCAACCGACCATGCATGAAAATATTCATCTGCATCTTTTCCGAATACTTCCTGCCAGGTCCCTCTGGAATCTACAGGCCTGTTCAACTCCTTAAGGATCTCCGGCTTGAGAAGTTCTTCCGGCACATTGCCCTCTATTAGTTTCTGAGCCGCTGCGGAATAATCCCGCACACTGTTCCAGGATCCGGATTCGTTTTCCACCTGAACCATCAGAACCGTATGCTGCGGGTCGGCCTGCTTCAGATACCCCATGACCGCTGCAAACGCATTTGCATCGGCTTCCATGGCAGACTGCGTATGCGGCGAAGGCGAATCAACAGGTCGTCCATCCCGGCCTGTAATATTTGGATACTTCCCGGCATCGCGCTTCATCCATTCGGGCATATAATGATTGCTACCGTTTTTCCAGGTGGCAAACCATAAGAGAACAAGATGTACATTATGCTCCCGCCCTTGCTTTAACAGGCTATCCACCAGCGAAAAATCGAACTTCCCTTGCCTGCGCCTCGATCTGCTCCCAATAAATCGGAATCTCAAGAGTATTGGCATGGATTGTTTTAACCGCCGACCACACCTGCGGCAGCATGCCGGGCCATGCGCTGGAGTTATGTGCCTGTCCGCCCAGCATGAAGAACGGCCGCCCGTCTACCATAAGGGCATGGCGTCCATTCTTCTCAACAATCTGCGGCATCGTTCCGCTGCCGTCCTGGCACCGAGCAGACCAAACATTTATGATAAGCATCTGGATAATGATAAGATGAAGGATGATCGTATATTTTTTCATGATTCATTCTTCTTGAAAATGTTTGATAAATTTTAATGCTCCGAAAGAATCTTCCACGGGAATTACTTCGTGACTCCGGACAAACAATGTTTCATAAAGGCGTTTGCCGGAGATATCAAAATATTACTTTGTAACTCCATACTGAAAATGCTCTTTTGCATGTCTTAAATCTTATTTTTATATATTCATTTCTATCGATGCGAGAAAAACAAATCCATCCTGACCAATATCCCAATGACTATCAATTGAAGAATTTCCTGTACTTGATTCTATTGTCACACCGGTAACCTGACATGATGAATATCGGTACCCTCCCTCAAGAACGAGTGTGAAATCTCCCAATCGCACTGGCACACCGAATGTAAGTTGGGAACAAATTCCCCAAGCCGATGCCGACCATTTCGAGTCAAAATTGTTTTCCGAAAAATCAATAAACCTCAATTCTTGCATAATAGAAGCTGAATTTTGGCAGACGCCCAATTGGATGTCCAAATAAATTGGAACATCGGCAATTTCCACTGTTGTAAATTGCCCTTTGAAAGCGATTTCCAGGGCATTCACAGATCCATTCAATTTTAATGTGCCGGCATAATCTTGATAGTTCGAATGAGCTGGAGAATAGGAGTATCCGGCAGTGAACCCGATCCTGATATTCTTTTTTGTGCTAAATAAAATTCCTGCATCCGCAACAACTGTTCTGCCGAATTCCAATTGCGTGGGCAATGGTATTCCTTTTTCTCGGTACGAATCCACAAGATTGTCGTAATAATCACGAACATATGTCGGCGATTCGTTTGCATAACCGGCAGAGACAAAAGTGGTCCATATGGCGGGTTGTACTTTTATTTGTGAGCATGCTGCCTGGACTAAAAAAGATATCAAAAAAACTTGAAATAAGTTTCGCTTCATTAGGGTGTACCTCCAATATCCCCTATCCATTGATAGGTTGAAGTGTAAGCAAAAAGATAACGGCCTTTCTCAGACAAAAAGGTAGTAAATCACAATGATATCTATAACAGATATCGATAATATCACTCTGAATCAAAATAAAAAAAACAAAAGAAAATGAACTGTTGATAGATATCTCAAACCTTTGACATTTTTATTATTCGAATGAATCTGCGCACTCAATGAGTTCGGAAAAAGAGACTCCAAATTCATTTCCAGCGCCAACATCATAAGCATAGTAATAGAGGTTCCAGTGAAGGACTCCAGCAGTCGAATCGACATATGAGCACGAATTTGTAAAGGTAGAAATTATTGTATCCTGACTCAACACCGGTCCCGGATGTTGCCAATCATATCTTCGTATTATGCAATACTTAACATTAGCAGCGACATGCAAATGCCAAGTGACCACCGGGTGAGGACCGTATTTGTTTGATTTACAAAGATTATAGGGTGGCGGTGGTGGATTTCGAAATGTCAAGTTTGTGGTATAGATATATTGTGCAGTGTCACAGATTAGATTCAATAGCCCAGCACCTTTTAATTTCGAATAAACACCGATATGAAGATCATGTCTGCCATTTGGCCAATACCTCGTATCAATGTTGAATATGTAAGGTAACTTATAAGAATTTATTGCATATCCTTCATCCTTATTAAACACTTGGACATAATTAATCTCTGACGGATTTTCATCGGGTATAAAAGTTATGGTGATATCTCCGTGTACAGTATCACCGAGTTGATAGTTGGAGAGTACATATGGTTTTGCTATCGATGCTTGAACATTTGGGCTGATAAACGGTTCCGGCTCAGTGAAATAATTGCAAGAGAGGAAAAACACATTGCAAAAAAACAATATAAAGAGAAAGACAATTATTCTGCCCAACTTATCACTATAATGCATCTATACCTCCCGTCCGGCAATTGTAAACAAATAGCCTTTAACGAAACAAATTCCTTTTCATTTATAAAGCTGCGCCAAATCTATGATTGTAATGAATTCTTATTCTTCCTACATTGTACGACATTTCATGCCGCCGCATATAATTCCAATAAAGCTAATTTTATATCCCGATTCATTCATACGTTATTTACACTGAAACACGATGTAGGAATGCGGCTTGATCGTAACATCAAACGACTTTATCTCTTCTTTTTCCCTGCCCCATATCCGGGCATTCTGGATAATTTTTCCTGTAACTTCCTCGCCGGTCAGAATATTCTTGAGTTTGCCGGTTCCTTTATCGGTTATTATGTTAATACCGACGTTTTCCGGCAGGAAAGATTCCACAATAAATGTATTATTATCATAGACAAACAGGCCGATCTGTGCCGGACCCTCGATGCGAACTTTGATGTCCGGGGACAACACGGTCCTGATCCTGTTCAAAACTTCGGGCGGCAGGTTGTACAGATCGCCGAAATTATCGGGAATCGTAAGCACAAAAAGTGAACCGTTTGCATAGCGTGCCTCATGAAGAAGAGGATATCCGCTTCCCGACGCCAGACACGATATATCTTCCCATGAATCGTTCGTAAGATATTTTATCTGAGGAAACAACATTTCTTCTTTTGACAAACATGTCTTTTGCCAGCCGACGGCAAATTCCTTTGTCAGTACTTTTTTATCGGTGTACTCGAGTTCCACAATATCCTCGATCCCCTTGCCCTGCAATGCTTTGAGCAATCCCGACGTTATCATGACATTTTTGCCGGCGATTAACTGATCTTTAATTTTATTTACAAGAAGAGGATCGAACTTTGCCTCTTCGGTCAGCAGCATTATTTTTTCATCGGCAGGAAATACGGGCACGATATCCATAGGAATTCCGGCCATACCGAGATAATTCTGAAGAAAATCTTCGCCCAGCGATTGAAACGGTTTATAACTCTTCACTCCTATCGGATTTCCCAATTTTCCGATTACAGAGTCGACATGTTCGAACGTATATCCTGCGGCGCGAGCGATTGTCGCGGGTGTGATCATTTTTCCGTTTTCAAGCCGGACCGGCTTCATCATTTCATCGAAGTCGAAGCTTGTTTGTAATCCCTGCCATTGACCGCGATCGGCCGGACTGAGAGGCCGCTGCAACTGCCGGAAATCGAAAAGCGTAATTTCGGGAGCTTTGGCAAAGAGCGTCATCCAGAGCTGTTCCGCATAGCGGTCCATGTACGACGCACCTCCGGGATCAACCCATCCGCCGCCGTTGCCGCCCGGTTTAATGTTTTCGAAATAGCGAAAGATAAGGTAACTTTCATACTGCTGCAGATGCTGTCCGCTGTGAACAGGGTCGCGTGTTTCTGTTCCCGTATAAATTCCGTCGAACAATTTCGGCTCTGCCTCCAGATTAAAACCGAGTCCCTGGAAATGTTCGTACCAGTTCGGAAATTTAATCACTATTTTAACTTTAGGATTTACCGCTTTAGCGGGTTTGATTACCAATTCCTCCGCAGCTTCTTTCATGAGCTTCAGGCGGTATTGAGTCCATGATAAATTGCCTTTCGCTTTGATGCATAATTCGCATTTGCAATTCGTAAAGAAAAAATCGTCCAAAATAATTTCATCGAAATGTTTTGCCGTGAATTCCGCGATTTCTTTTACTCTTTTCCGGTGCTCCGGGTTTGTATAGCAGAACGTCTCGTAGCGGTTGCTTTCGTTTATCGTAAACGTAATGCCTCCCGCTACCTTAATCCCTCGGGTTTCAAAAAACTTCTTGGCCGATTCAATCGTTTTCTCGTTGACCAGTATTTGGTCGCGATGGGTTTCAAGATAGATTTTATCGATTTTAAGCTGTTGAGACATTTCGCTCCATATCGGCTCCAGCCATTGCAGACTGTCCATTTTTTGGACTTCATAAGCACGGGCATAGACGGCAACCTTAAAGTTTTTATATGCGCTTCCCGCAAAAACCTGTGCAGCGGCGGCGCTGAGAAGTGCCATAATAAGTGCAAGTTTTTTCATCGTTATCGATAATTTAACGTTTTTCATATGGTACCAGTTAGTAAATGTGCTGTTATTTTACATTCGATTTATACATAGGGACAATTTTTTCTGAAAAATCGGCGGGACGAGGATTATCGCCTTTGGGTGATTTTATCATAAGATTATCGAACCATGCAATATTTTTCGTCTTATCTATGCTGCCAGTCATAAGTCCCGCCATACCTTCTGAAAACGTGGAATCGACGGCAGAGAGGACCTGAATTTTGTCTACAAAACCTTCTATGGCAGAACCGGAAAAGCTAAGCATAAGAGTGTGCCATTGATCCGCCGCAATATTGGATATTTTTCCCGATGCAAGGAGAGTCCCCATTTCATTTTTTTCATCTTGTTTAGAAACATATAAAGAGCATGTTCCATCGGAGGAGAGGATCATATAATAACCATTCGGCTTGCATCCATATCCGGTTCCCGTACCGTTTATACGGCCCATAACGCCGGCCCGGCCGCCGTCCGTCAGGCATACATCGGCGCTGACTTCATAATCTTTCCAGTTCCGGTCGCCAATGATTGTATAAGGCATCCATTCAGGAGCCCAGCTTTGAGCACCTGCTTCAATAACCTGACGTAAACATTTGCCTTTCTTGTCTGGACGTTCTGCGATTTCAAATATTCCGGCGATGTCGGCCGTGTAGTGCGGCAAGTACCCCCAGGCTGCAGGGTTCGTATATTCTTCGAATGTTTCACAATAAGGAAATGGAAATGGTTTGGAAACAGGGATATCGGAAAATGATCCTTTCTGTTGTCCCGTCGTTGTCGAGATGGAATATATAGATTCGGGTTCCAGAGTAATATCAAAAGTGCCGTCCACCGGAATAACATCGTCCAACCTGACAAACTGCTCCTGTGCGTTGCTTCGCCATACGCATAGCCTGCCGGCGGATAGTCCTCCACTGACCTTAAATGAAATTTTCTGACTTCCTTTGGCATTCTTGGTTTCGGCAATAATACTGTAATCGGTCCCCGGTGACTTCAATGTGACATACGTTCCTCCATTGGAAAATTTTCCGCATGCACTGTTTACATACTGCCATCCGGCCTTGCTGAACTGACCGTAATGGGCGTAGCCCCAAAGCACCGGCCGCGTATAATAATTTCCTCCCCAGGGTTCACGTGCGACCATAATCGCCGGATCCTCCGGAAACGGTTCTATGCCGTATGTGGAAGCAACAAGGTACCAATTGACTATCATGGTGACGCCGCTTTCAATGAAATTTTTATTGAACGACTCCACCATGCTGATTTCACAGTCATATCCTTTTTTGTAGATATGTTCCTCGGAGTTCCAAATCGGTTTTCCCAGATCTTCGCTCAATTTTATTATATCCGCCGGAGCAGGCATTTCATACATCGTATGAGCGCTCATGATACTCACAGCAGCCCTTAAGACAGAATCGGTTTTCATGTCTTTGCACCAGTCGAATTTTTCTTTTCCCCAATTATCAAAACCTTGAATTTTAACATTGGACAGACCGCTGGCATTGAGCGTTGCACGGAATTTTTTAACAAAATCTTCATTCACGCCTTTTTCGTTGCGGCACCCGACGGCATCCAATTTGATTCCATAGACATTTTTCAAGCCATTGATCCATTTGGTATAATAATCGCACATGTCCTGAGACCAGAAATTGCCGCCGCCAATCCATTTGGGACATCCCCAGGCATTCGCGTCCAGTGTAATCGATGGATTTCTTTTTTTTGCCTCGTTCATGATCCACCATTCGTAACCCCTGCTGTAATTCTCATCCTCTCTTGAATGCATGTGACTCGGTTCCGATCCCTGTGTCGAATTGCCGTCGCCGGGAACTTCAACCAATAACGCCGAAATGGAAGCACCAAAATTCGGTTTGAACAATAAATCCAAAACCTGGCTCCGCTGCGGCTCCAGATAGTCTTTTAACAAGACCGATGTGGCTCCGCCGCCGCTCACGGCGCCGATTCCATCGAATCGCTTGCCGCCGGCAGTACCGTCGATGTTAATTGTTTGGCCTTGAAGGATCACGACATGCAGGTTCAGCATCAGGCAGAAAAGCATAAAAGACGAAGATATTCCTGCGCGTGAAAAAGTGGAAATAATCGAATACATTTAGTAATAACCTCCATTTAGATTAAGAATTTTATCGTGATTCTTAAACCGCATTAAAAAAAGTATTCTATTCCTCTACAATACATTAAAAGGAAAACTCTGAGCCGCTCACAAATAATATCCAGCAGGAATCTACTCTTCAGGCATAGATGGGCGAAGAGCGGCTGGTTTCGTTTGTATTTTTATTTCCGCAGTTTGGAGTCCTTCTGACGATGCTTTTAATGTCAGCTCGCCCGGATCCTTCGTCGATTGCACGATAATCTGAGCCAGACCGTTGAAGACGCTGCGATTCCATTGGGACGCAGGTGAAATTGTCTGAACCAAACCCGGATCGGTATTCGGTTCATCCCATTGCTGTTTTTTCCTGAACCGCTGTCCCGTGACCGCATATTCATTTTTGCCTGATTTAATTATTTTATGATCGAGCCGGTACGCCTGGTTTGGCGCATCGCGCTTGATGTTGGATGCGAGCAGATGTCCGTTGACATAAACCGACTGGTTCTCAACTATACTTTTTGTAAAGAGATTGACTTCGGTTTCGTCTGTAAGATCGGCTATCTCGAATGTTCCCCGAATAACAAGGAGGGTGTCGACATAAGCACGCCAATCGTCGCTTCGCAGACTTATGAGAGCCGGTTTCCATGTAGAATCTTTAAACCCGACAGCTGTTTCCGGCCGATCTTTGAGATTGTTAACAGCCAGTTCTTTCAATTTCTCTATCTTTGATGTCTTTACAATTTTAAAAAACCTGTCGGCTTCATGGCATGAAGGGTCGCCGTTGCCCACACCGATAATTTTTCCCGGTCCATCCAGCGTAAAATTGATTTTGCTGCTATCGTGACCAGCAATTACGCCATTGCGATCCGCAGTCTGCACAGTAATAACCGAAACATCTTCGCCATCAGCATTTATCAAAGTGCGGTCGGGAATTAATTGAATGGCTGACGCATTTCCGGACGAATCAATTTTACTTTCCAGAATTTCTTTATTTGCCGTATAACCGCGGGCGGACAATACACCGGGTTGGTAACGAACCATCCATTCTAAATGACCGTTGTGAGGCATATCTTTCTTGCCAAGACTTTTATTATTGAGGAAGAGTTCAATCTCGTCACAATTACTGTAGACAGTTACTTTGCTATCCTGTCCTTCACGGCCTTTCCAGTTCCAGTCCGGAATAATGTGCAGCACAGGGTCTTTACCCCACCAGGATTTCAGGTAATAAAAAATATCTTTTTGAAAACCGCATAAATCGAGAATTCCGTATTGCGAACTGACGGCAGGCCAATCGTACGGATTCATCTCACCCCGATAATCGAAACCGGTCCAGTAGAAAAGTCCGCATAAAAATGGACGTGCATTATAAAACTTCCAGCCGACTTCGGTGCCGTCGTTTTCGCGCGTCATGGGAGCCATGTGAGCTTTTGAATCGTCAGACACGTAAATGCCCCGTGTGCCGCCGGTATTTCCTTCCTCCGTGCCGATGCCAGACTGCCACGGGAATTTTTTATGGTGTTCGTCGATGTCCCCCTGAAGGATGTAATTATATCCCATCACTTGCAGAACCATTCCGGTGCCGTTATCCCATCCGCCGCTTATTGCTGCCGTGATTGCGCGCGACGAATCGAGACGCTGAGCAAAAGCCTGCATTGTGGCTCCAACGCGCGCTCCTTTTATGTTGCTTTCAATACCCCATTCTTCATTGCCGAGCGACCATAGAACGACGCTCGGATGATTCCGGTCGCGCTTCATAAATCGTTCCAAACAATCGAAATGTTCCTGATTAATTCCCATCAACCGGTTTTCATCCAGAACGAGCATTCCCAGCCGGTCGCATGCATTCAATAATTCAGGCGCCGGCGGGTTGTGCGCAGTCCGGATGCCGTTGCTGCCCATTTCCTTTAATCGTTTGATTCGAAATTCCTGCAAAGCGTCAGGGATTGCAATGCCGACTCCGGCATGATCCTGATGATCAGCCGTGCCCTTGATTTTCAATTGCTTTCCGTTCAGGAAAAAACCTTCGTTCGGATCGAAGCGGACTGTGCGAATCCCGAAATTGGTTTCATACGTATCCACGATCTTTCCGCCGGAACGAATAACCGTTTTTAGCTTATGGAGGTACGGGGTCTCCGTCGACCATAGCTTTGGATGAACAACTTTATATTGACTGATATATTCTTCCTGATCGCCTGATTTGAGAGACAAGCTCTTCTTCGAACCGGATGCAATTGTTTTACCCGACGAATCGATAATAGATTCTTCAATGATAAAAGCCGATTTTTCTCTCGATTCATTTTTTACGGTGGTCCGTGTTTTAATAACAGCAGCATTCTTCTCCAGGTCAGTTGTAACAAAAGTGCCGTCTTTGACAACATGCAGAGGAGATACTTTTGTAAGCCAGACATGCCTGTAGATGCCGGCTCCCTCATAGAACCAACCCTCTTCCATTGTCGCATCGACACGTACGGTTATAACGTTATCCCCTCCGTAATTGAGATAATCGGAAATATCATAACTGAAACCATTATAGCCGCTGTGTTCGGTACCAAGATAAAAACCGTTGACCCATACGATTGAATTGCGGAACACGCCGTCGAATTCCACGAAGATACGCCTGCCCAGATCGGATTCCGGAATAGAAAAATTCTTACGATACCAGCCTATGCTGTTTTCAGGAAAATGAGGTCCTATTGCTTTATATCCATGGCTGTAGCCGCCGCGGTTATCGAAGGGAAGTTCAACGCACCAATCGTGCGGCAGGTCGAGTTTCCGCCAGCCGCGGTCGTCAAAATCTTTCGCCGCAGCACCATCGCCGTATCCTGTCTTTGCAAAGTAGGAAAAGTAGCCGCTGCCGTTGTCAAAATCTTTTTTTGTATCGCAGGCATGTCCGAGAGCAAAACGCCAGCCGAAATCCATAAGCAGTTTTTCCCGTACCGGAGACTCTTCCGGAGTTTGTCCCTGCATTGAACTAACCATTAAAAACAACAGCAGCAATATCGAAAACTTCATAAACGGCTTCATTATTATAATCCTCATCGAGTTTTTATTCATTTGAAGCATATTGTAATCCGTAATTTTAATATATCGATTTTGCGAAATTTCAATTCAAGCTTAATGTCAACAATTCAATAAAATAATTGTACAATCATAATGACCTGTGCTATTTCCTGGGAGTCAATTTGTAAAAGAGCACATCATGACTGTCGATATTTACATCTATGTTTTTGGAAGTGGTCCCGATGACCTGATTCTTCCAGATGTCCTTAATTTCGAACTCGCCTTTAAGAAATGTAAAATGTTTCCAATTGATTCGCTGTATGTACGGCTGGTCGCCGGTATTGTGCCAGCAAACGGCCCAGCTGCCGTCTGAGAGTTCTTTTACATAAATGAGTTTGCTCAAATGATCCATATAAAGATACGCCTGCTTGCCGAGTTTATCCTGATCAATGGAAAGAGCGTCTTTGTTTGTCAGGATACTCAGAACTTCCGGAGACATTTTCCGAAGATCGTTTCCCGCCATCAATGGGGCGGCGAGCATGCACCAGAGACTAAAATGAGAACGCGATTCGGTGAGCGAAAGTCCGGGATTGCCCACTTCAAGCATATCCGGATCGTTCCAGTGATCCGGTCCGGCATATTTTTCGAGACCATCCTGAAGTTTCAGTACAAATCGCATTCCTAGATCGTATTCACCCTGGCAGTTGTAGCAGTCCGTAATATCGCCGGTCGTGCGCCATAAATGGGCAACATCTTTGGCCCATTCCCACGGCTTGCTGCTTCCCCATTCGCAGAGACTATAAACAACAGGCCTTTTGGCGGCATAGAGAGCATCGCCCATGGTTTTATAGGTTTCATGCGCATCGGCTGTACCGTGATCGCACCAGTCGTATTTAAGGTAATCGACTCCCCACGATGCGTACAGCCGCGCATCCTGATATTCATGTCCTCTGCCTCCGGGAAATCCGTTGCATGTCGTATTTCCTGCACAGTTGTGAATTCCAAATTTTAAGCCTTTGGAATGGATATAGTCGGCTAATGCTTTCATACCATGTGGAAATTTATTCGGATCGGGGACTAAATTACCGGAACTGTCGCGGCTCGGAGCTTCCCATCCATCATCGACCACGACATACTCATATCCGGCGTCTTTCATTCCGCTGCTGACCATAATATCGGCTATTTGCTTAACCATATCTTCATGAATATTCACCGCAAAAGTATTCCAGCTGTTCCAGCCCATAGGCGGTGTCAGCGCGAGCCCTTCAAATTTCTGCGCATGGATTGAACTCGAAAATAAAAGTACGATCAGAACTGCTGTTTTTTTCATCGAATGTTTCCTTTTTCTGAAAATGTTTTTTTCAATAAGAATATTTTTTAGCTTAACAGTTCCATCGCCGTTTCAACGAACCGGAATAAGCCGTACGGCACAGCCGCCGCCCGGTGCCAGTTTCAGATTCAAAACCGTCTGAGTATTCACCCGGCGTTTATCGACAATGGAGTTTTTCGGTTCCGCAGATGCGTTTGGTCCGTCGGCATAGATTTCCGCGTCATATGTCCCGCTTCCGAGAAAGTTCAGCGGTATATCAAGTTCGCGCGCATCCCAATTCGTAATGCTTCCGATGAACCACTCGTTTTCTTTGCGCCGCGCGATGGTGATATACTCCGGCGGAACGCCGTTGAGAACACGGGTCTCGTCCCAGCTTGCCGGAACCGCTTTGAGAAACTCAAGCTCCTTCTGCCCTTCATACACTGCAGGGGAATCCGATATTATTTGCAGTTCGCTTTCGAATATTACAAAAAGGGCGGTTTGATGAGCGCGTGTACCCATCACCATGAGCGCCGTATTGCGCGGCACAAAATTTTCCGGAGTCACGTTATCAAACCCGCCGGGCGTATAATCCATCGGTCCTGCCAGCATGCGGGTAAAGGCAAGCATTACGTTGTGCCTGGGAGTTATCCGCGCACTCCACCGGTTATACTCCGCACCCATGACACCTTCCCGCGTTAAAACGTTTGGAAAAGTGCGTCTCATTCCATCGGGCTTAAATGCACCATGGAAGTCGATCATAAGATGGTGCTCAGCCGCTTTCTTCGCAGTCATCCGGTACCAGTTGACCATCCATTGGTCTGAGCGGTCTAAGAAATCTATTTTCACGCCTGCGATGCCCCATTTTTCAAATTGCGAAAAAGCAGNNGCATACCCAACCAGCATAGGAATGTCTAAAGCGGGGACAGACTTGGTGAGATCCATAGGACCGCGGAAGGAGTATCCGATCAGACCCGCCGGCGCGGGTTTGATCACTGAAGACCATCCGCCGTCAATGAGCATATACTCAAATTTATTCTGCGCGCAGAAGTCGATACAATATTTAACAGTTTCGTTGTTCTTACCGTTGTTCTCACCCGGATTTTTCACGCCCTTCTGTTGACTGCCGTTCCACCAGTCCCAGGATGTCTTCCCGGGTTTGATCCACGATGTCTCTCCAATGGCGCTGGGCGGATTTAAATTGACAACCATATTCGATTCCACCAGGTGTCCGGGATTGTCCGCTATCATCAGCACACGCCATCCTGATTTCACCGGACACTGCGCTATGACCGATACCTTTGGCGCATCTACTTTAGGATCGAAAGAAGGCGCAACATCCGCACTGGTGTTGATATTTTCAACGCGCGGCGCCAGCCGGGCAGCAAGCGTCCGTCCGTCCGAAGCAATAACATACAGGTTGGAATAATCTTCGATGTCAGCTTCCGTTAGACCGACCCATGCGATTCCGGGCACATTCACGAGAAGCGGAAGGTTGACCAGATACTCCGGATGCAGACCGCTGATGGTCAGTTCGTGATAATCGTCCTCGTTGCTGGTTTGAAAACCGCGTGAAATGAGAGGAAAAGTGTTTGCATCCTTGGAGAAGCAGAACTGCGTAGATTCATTCAGTATGCGCAGTTCCTTCAAGTCGGACTGGCCGGGGACTATGTAGCGGAATGCCACGCCGTCACTGTATGCGCGGGCTTCAATTTCAAGACGCCGGCCATTCGACGCCGTTTCGACAGTTTGTATTGTGACGGCGTTATAGTGATTGCGTATAGGATTTGATTTGCCTTGCACCGATATCCATGTCTCGTCCTGACTGTACACCTGCGACGACTCTATCCGAACCGCCGATCCGAGTATTGCAGTTCCCTCTATTATAAGCCCGAGGTTCGACCATTCGATTACAGGCTGGCCATGAAAAGTCACGCGGTACGATAGTTGACCGCTTTCCGACTGCAGGGATGAATCCCGCAGTGTCGCAAGAGAAATCTCGAGTGCCCCGTCCGGCGATTTGAGCACTATCGGATTAGCTTGTCCTGCGGCTGTGTGCATGACCGCCAGAAGGAATACAAGAATCTTTATAATTCTAAATTTGCTGATTGTGATTCCTCCTCGCTCTCTGCTCTTTGCGCTCCACCCTCTGCGCCATGCTCTCTGCTTTTTCTTTTTCTCCTATGGCTTCGGATAACCAACCGAATGCGCCAATAGAATCCTCTGATCCGGTTTCAGCTTAAGTTTGGATACTAAAACATCGCGATTGACCGATCCTCTTGCGCCGGTAACCAATCCTTCTGAGGTACAATATAAATATGTATTTTGAGATATATAACCGCAGTCGATGTTTGCCGTCCTCAATTTCCCTTCTTCTGAATTTTCACCTCTTTTACTCAAATCGGCAATGAAAATCAACTGGACGGGTGCATCGGCAAACCGCCGGTCGGCTGCCTGACTGCGGAGATCTTCCTGTGTGACTTGAATGAGCTTATGATTCTGCGCGTCGTATATATAAGCTCCGGTTTTTAGAAGCACATAAATGTCAATTTCCTGTTTATTGCTCGCAGATGGAGCCGTTCTTTTGCCGTCCGGGCGATTGATCCCGAACGATGCCCATAACAAATTCGACAGCTGCTGTATTGGAATCTCTTTTGTATCGAAAACGCGGACGCTGGCTCTTTTGGCCAGCGCTTCCATAAGGGGCATTCCTCCGGTTTTCTGCGGCGCCGGAAGTTCAAGAACTTGGCCAAAAAGGCAGTGAGAAGCAAACAGAATGATACATAGAATAAAAGTCTTTTTCATATGTACTCCGGATTATGGCTGCATCGAAATCTCTTATCATTCCCGATCAGCATTTAATGCTACGTATCTTTGAATGTTTGTCTTTGCAAACATCTCAAATTTATCTTTACCGAATAGAATTTCGTAAAACTTATTTTACTTTTTCAATTCTGGCAGCCCAGCCGCCGCCGGGGGCAAGCTGGATATTTAATGTATCTCCAGATGAAACGCTTATCACTTCCTTTTTATAATCCGTGCCGTCTCGATCCGCATTCATGCCGTCTTTAAACACCGTCGCCTGATAGACTCCTGCTCCTAAAAATGAGAAGTCAAGAGTAAGGTTCCGTGCATCCCAATCGGTCATCGCTCCCACGTACCATGTGTCTCCCTTCTTCCGTGCAACCGCAGCGTACTCTCCCACTTTTCCATCCAGCGGAACTGTTTCGTCGAATGTTGTCGGAACTTTAACGATAAAATCCGTGCACTCCTGCTCTCTCATATATATAGTGGGATTATCCGCCAGCATCTGAAGAGGCGCATTAAAAACAACATACATCGCTAATTGACTGCAGCGAGTTCCTTTGCTCATGGGATTGTCGTTTATCGCTCTGAAATTTCTTTGATTTGAATTTCTCATCGCACCCGGAGTATAATCCATCGGACCGGCCATCATGCGTATATACGGAATGCTTACGATGTAACGCGGCTGATCTTCGTCTGCCCATTTATAATTTTCCAATCCTTTCACGCCTTCATAGCCGACAACATTGGGATACGTCCGCTGCAAACCGGTCGGCTTAAAGACTCCATGGTAGTCGACAAGCAAATGATACTCTGCCGCTTTCTCCGCAATTTTATAAAGAGAAGCCACCGCTACTTGATCATCGCGATCGACGAAGTCGATTTTAAATCCTTTCACACCCATTTTAGAATACAGGGGAAAAACCGTATCCATCTGCTGCGTTACAGCGTACCATGATGCCCAAATAATAACACCGACATTTTTTTGATGACCATAATCTATAATTTCTTGAAGATTAATGTCAGGTATTATTTTAGTAAGGTCCAATGACGGGGACCAGCCGCCGTCGATAATAATATATTTAATTTTATTGGCGGCAGCAAAATCAATGTAATATTTATAGGTCGGCGTATTCATCCCGGCCTTAAAATCCACATGGGAAATATTCCGATCATTCCACCAATCCCATGCGACCTGGCCCGGCTCTATCCACGATACATCTGCAATTTTCGGCGGCGAAGCCAGTTTTTGCACGATATCGTTATTGAGCAATTCCTTGTCGCTTTGGCTGATGGCAATTGCACGCCAGGGAAAGCTGCGCCTACCGTTTGTTTTGGCAATATAATCCGCTCTTTTCGTCGGGACATAATTGATACCTCCATATCCGCCTAATTCCGCTTCCAACGGATAGGGCGCGTAGACGCCCATAAATCCTTTGCCGGTCTGATTGATATTCAGATACATACCGGGATAATCTTCCAGATCCGCTTCCAGAATGACGACTTTTTTATTATTGCCTACATCCACCAGCGCCGGAAGAATTGCTAATGAATCTTTTAAAAATTGAGAAATATTGCTTTCTCTGTAGAGGGCTTCAAAGGAAGAATTGAATATTTTGCCGCCTCTATAATCCCATTGATATGGAATAAAGGCTTTATCATTATCTGTGAAATTAAAATTGGCCTCTTCATTCTTTACAACGATCTCTCCGTTTTTCTTTGTAAAGAACCGGTACGCCACGGCATCGTTATACACCCTGAAAATAACGCCATAGCCGCCTTTGCAATTGATTGTCAATTGGGTACAATTGTCTGGAATCTTTGACTTTATATAATTCAAAGCGGTAAAAACCGTATTTATTTTTTCCGTACTGGAGGATTTGATTGTTGCATTATCGCCGAGCACTTCGCCTCCGTCTAAGAGCATGGAAATTGCCGAAGGCGCAATAATCTGCTGCCCTTTATATTGTACAGACCATTCGAGTTTTGCTCCTGCTTCAACTTTCAAGATCACAGCGCCGTCCGGCGACTTTACCTCGAAGTCTTTATTTTCTGCAGCGAGTATCGATGAACTCAAAAGGAACACAACAATGAGTCCAGCCAGTATATTTCTCGATGTGTTGAGAATGAGCGCTGTATTATACAGCCTTTTTGAAGTTTTCATATTATCATACCTTTATTTTTTTTATACATTTGTCCGCTCTTGATTTAGATATAACTAATTCCGTATTATTTTTATTGGATTTTAACGAGTTCGACGCCTTTGCCGTTTGGACTGAGGTTTCGGCTGTATTGCTTTTTTTCCGGATTGTTCCAATGTTCATGCACGCCGAGGCTGGAAAGTCTTACTCCATCAGGTTTGTAAACTGTTTTCGACGGAGGATCGTTCGCCAAGGCGGCTTCGTGCATATAGGTATCGGTCGGCGCTTCGCTGCCTCTGGCTAACCTGTTTCCAAATTCCGAACGTAAGAAATCATAGCCGACACCGTCGATGGCTACTGGATCCTGGGACATGAATATACTCGACAGCCACTGGCCTTTGAATAAATTATTCCATGCTGCAAACTCTTTGTTGACGACGTCATTGACGTCACGAATGCCGTACAATCCGTCCATAATGTAAAGAATTGTTTTGCCGCCGAGATATTTCGAGCCGATAAGGTCGACAAACGGATGATACACACCGGGATTGTACCACGGATGATCCTGTGCATTGATGGAACCGTAGTGATTTTTAGCCGTCAGGCTGACACCCATGGAAATATGCCCTTTAACCAAAGACATGTTAATTAAATAGTCGGCTTCAAATACTTTTTGGGGAATTGAAGTTCCGCATTTTGTTGGACCGGAATAATGAAGTGTGTTTTCACGCCAGACTACAGGCAGCCTGCCGTTCTCATTGTTCCCCTTGGAATCCATCCACAATACTCCGGGAAATTCCTGATGACACGGCTTGTAAATCCGGTCCGGGATAACCCGGATTGCTTCATAAAACATTATTTTATTCTGCGGCACACCGGCATGATTGACTAATTGCCGTATCAGTGCAAGAATGGTTTGTTTGGATGCATCGATTTGATTGTCAACATCGGTGTATCCCTCGTATGCATTGTTACAATTGATTTTAATAGCAATCATTTCTCCGGATTGATAGCCTTTTGTGCCTTTGTCATGGGTCGAGTTATAATATGAAAATATTTTCTTCCAGGCATCATCGTCATTGGAAGCGCCGCTGAGCCCGCATATACTTTTTGATATCATGGCTTCCACTATATCCTGTTTTGTCGAGCTTTCATCCCACCAATGTCCTGTAACACCGTCATACGGCGTCGCAGCCGTATCGCGGCACCAGACAACTCTGCCGGGGAATATTCCCTTGCCTGCACCAATCGGGCTGTTTGCCGCATCTCTCGGCACCCATACTTTTGGTGCCGGCTTGGACGAGTCGGAAACGCCGTCATCGGCTCTGAGCCCGTGATTGACAAACAGCACAGCGCTCAAGAGAACCATAAGGAGTATAGATTTGCATGATGAAATGGATTGAATTGTTGGATTCTTCATTCGAGTTTCCTGCTTGTGATTAAATCTTTTAATTTATTCAGTAAATAATGAGATGCACTTCATCATGTACCATTTGATAATTCGTCAAATTGCGATATCGTTTTCTTGTGACATCACCGATGGTGTCGATAATATTTTGAAAGTCCGCTACTTCAGTTCTTTCTCTTTTATTTTTTTAATTTTCTGATCTTCAATACCCGTGCTCTGGATGATACTGAAGTTCGCAACATTCTTCAAAACAACGGCATTTGAGTTTTCAGTCCGCTGAACGGTTACATTACGCATATCGATACCGTCGACATCATCGAATAAATAACCCGGTCGCGCATCCGGTTCTGAAGTATTGAATTCGACATCGCTGATTTTAATATCTTTTGCATGACGAACGAACAAGCCGTAAACCGGAGCTGTGCCGAACATTCCGGGCTCGGGATAATGATCTGCATTTTCAGGGACTTCCCTTTCCGCCTGTTCCTTCGTGCCTCCTCCTTTATAATATATCCGGATGTTGCTCAGATGAATATCCTCGATCGGATTGCCGGGTAGTCCCGCGATCGTGCATGAATATGCCGGATCCGCATTATCGACGAGAATATTGCTTAATTTGATCCGCCGCAGTTTTCCGATCGGAACTCCCTGCGGTCCGCGCATTCTTGCACCAAGCCGGAGAAAAATCGGATCGTTCACGATGTCTCGCATTGTAATATTGGTGATGGTTACATCCTCCAGAATTCCTCCGTCCACCGTTTCCAGAGCAATCCCTCTGCAGTAATCGAACACACAATTTGAGATTGATATATTTTTGAAACCGCCGTTGGATTCCGTGCCGAATTTAATTCGTCCTGTTGGATGATTGCCGTATTCGGAATTTTTTGAACGCATAAAAGTGCCATCCAGCAGCGTTCCTTCATCATAACCGCTGACCTGGCAATTTGTGATTGTAACATTTTCCGTGGCACGCGCATAACCCAATGCGAATGTACTTTTCAAACAAATCCCGTCATCATACGGCGAATTGACAAATAAATTAGACACACGCACATTCCTGCAGCAATCTATATCTATTCCATCTCTATTGGTATCTATTTTAAGATTATCGATTGTAAGATTATCCACGCCGGTGGCCAAAATAGCAAACCAGCCTCCGTGTATGATCGTAACATCCCGCAGAATGACATTGCGGCAGCGATACAGACTGATTGCCTTGTTCGCATCCTGCTTTGAACCTGGGACCCAATCTTTATACAGATTTTTTCCATTTATCCAGCCGGCGCCAATAATAGAAACATTTTGAATGTCGTAACCCCATATAAGACTGTTCTTCCAATGACTATGTCCTAAATCCTGATATTGAGTGCTGATGCTTTCTTCCTCTTCATCGCAGCCGTTTTCAGCGCTGACAGGCGCGGCAATGATCGCCGCTCCCTGTTCAAGATACAAAGTGATGTCGCTTTTCAAATGAATCGAACCGCTGAAATAATTTCCGGCCGGCAGGTAGACAGTGCCGCCTCCGGCTTTTGACGCTGCAACGATGGCTGCATTGATTGCTTTGCTGTCGAGGTTCTTCCCATCGCCGATTGCTCCATAATTTTTCACATTATAAAATGGCGCAGCATCATCTGCCGTACAAAGTACGAATGGCATGAACAGTGTTGATAGAAGGAACACTAACCGTATTGATTTTTTCATTTTTCTTGCTATTTATGAATGATGCAAATGTTTATACAGCGGACTTTAAAATGACCTGTCATAAATGTATTCAATCCAATTTTAATAAACATAGTATTAAAAATATTTTAAAAAGGGTAGCACTTATTTCAGTCTCCATGAACCGGCAATTTTATTGTTCCGAGGATAAAACAACCCATTGAACTCCTTTTCCATTGAACAGCCGGGACCCGGCGACCAAGGCTAAAAAGAAAATTACTCGCTCAGTATCTCTGTAAAAGCATCCGGTAATCCCTCTGACTTTGCTGTCAGTTTGATAGTCCCGCTCTTTCCGGTTGCTTGCACAATGACAATACACCGGCCAAAACGAGCCATACGTTTGGGNNAGGTTATTGGCTAAAAGCGACCTGTTGTTATTTTTATCACGCAGTTGAACTTCAACAATAGTAACATCCTGATTGTTAGCTTTTAGCTTTGCCGCATCCGGTGTGAGTATTATTTTTATCGGTTCGGAAACTTGCTTCAGCATAGCCGTCAACGTTTTGTTATCCGATCCTTTCGCTTGGGCTTTAACTTCCCCTGTTTCATACGGTACATACCACCATAGACAAGAGTTTGCCGGATCAGATTTCTTTTTTCCCAAAGATTTTCCGTTAAGGAACAGTTCTAC
>PMML01000045.1 GCA_003162695.1 Ignavibacteriota bacterium
TGGTCGAGAGGTGAGCGCGGCAGCGGAGCATAGAAGGCCGCCGCAGTCAGAATGATCGGCGCCGTCTCGCCCGCAGCGCGGGCGATGGCAAGAAGCACACCGGTCGTAATTCCCTTCAGCGCGGTCGGCAGTATGATGCGCAATGTCGCTCTCCAGCGCGGAATCCCGAGCGCNNACAACGAGCATGTATGCAACCACACCGACCACAATTGAAGGGATGCCGCTGAGAACATCTGTAAGAAAACGAACGATTTTAGCAAATGCCGCATTTTCGTTTTCAGCCAGGTAAATGCCCGCCATAATGCTTACCGGTAAACCGATAATGCTCCCGAGACCTAATAGAATTCCTGTCCCAACAAGCGCGTTCGCCATACCGCCCCCGGTCTCACCGACCGGTTTCGGCATTTGGACAAAAAAATCGATATTGATGGCGCTCACACCCTGGAACAGCGTATAGAAAAAAATCAGAAAGAGCGGAACAACAGCTACGATCACACTCAGTAATGACAGCGATGTCATAAGAGTGCTTTTTGCCTTTCGCCAATAGAATATTTTAGAAGAAAATTCGTTCATGCGGTTTTGAATTTTTTAGTAACGCTCCATACGATCAGACGTGCGGCAGCATTCAGAACAATGGTTACGCAAAAAAGGATAAGCGCGATTTCGATCAGTGAACTGGTGTACAGCGCCGTCGTAGCTTCCGCAAATTCGTTCGCAATAACGCTTGCCATCGAATAGCCGGGATCCAGAAGCGACGCGGAAATTTCCGGACGGTTTCCTATAACCATAGTCACCGCCATTGTTTCGCCGACTGCACGGCCAAGGCCGAGCAGGGTCGCGCCGAGAATCCCGGATCGGCCGTCCGAAAGGATTATTTTTGTCGCTTCCCATCGCGTCGCCCCGAGTGCGAGCGCCGCTTCACGCTGCGTATCGGGTATTGCACTCAGGACATCGCGCGAGATCGACGAAATAATGGGCAGAATCATGATGGCCAGGATAATTCCCGCAGCAAGCATGCCGAAGCCGTACGGTGCGCCCTTAAATAAGGGGAAAGTGTCTGATATTGCAAGCAGTTTCGGCTCCACAGAAGTACGGAGCCACGGAACTAAGACAAAAACGCCCCACAGCCCGTACACAATACTCGGAATTGCTGCAAGCAGTTCCACCATAAAGGACATCGGACGTTCGATCCAGCGCGGAGCAAGTTCTGCGAGAAAAATCGCAACACCGACGCTGAGCGGAAGAGCCAGAAGAAGCGCAAGCAGCGAAGAGACGACAGTTCCGAAAATAAACGGCAGTGCACCGTAATTATCTGCAACCGGATCCCAGGTAGTGCCGGTTAAAAATTTGAAACCGAACTTCTCGATCGACAGCTGCGAGCCTTTGAGCATTTCATAAGCCATCAGGAACACAAGAGCGAAAACGACAAAGGCAAAAAACCATGTCGTGCTCCTGAATATTCTATCGCCAATATTGACAACCGACCGCCGGGATTTTTCTGACTTCATAGATTTCGTTGCAGAGACAACAGCGGGTGGAACGGAATTTCCGTCTCCACCCGCTTGTTTAATATCAATTGATTCTCTATCGGAGTGCAGCGTCAACAATTATTTGGTTCCGATACTTGCAATTTTCTTTTCACACAGCGTGATTACTTCCTTCGGCAGCGGTGCATAATAAAGATCTTTTGCATAACTTTGTCCTTCACCCATTGCCCAGGTCAGAAATTTTACGATTTCCTGCTCCTTGGCTTTATCTTTCATGTTCTTGTAAATCAAGAGCCATGTAAATCCGGAAATCGGATACGAATTTTTACCGTCCGCATCGGTAATGGAAACACGCAAATCTTCCGGCATATTTTTAATTGCTCCGGCTGCAGCAGCGGAAACGGATTCGAAACTTGCTTCGACGAACGCACCTGCTTTATTCTGAAGAACAGCATATGAAAGATTGTTCTTTACCGCGTATGCAAGTTCTACATAACCGATAGCGCCTTCCGACTGTTTCACAAGCCCTGCAACGCCTTCATTCCCTTTGCCCCCAAGACCAGCCGGCCAGTTGACCGATGTCCCTTTACCGACATTGAGAGACCATGTTTTACTGACCTTGTTTAAATAGTCTGTAAAAATGCTCGTCGTACCGCTTCCGTCGGAACGGTGTGCAACAAGAATCGCCTGATTGGGAAGATTCTTGTCTGGGTTGACCGCTTTGATGGCAGGATCGTTCCAATATCGAATCTGTCCGAGATAAATTTTTGCCAGGACCTCCGGCGTTAAGTGCAAATCCTTACCGGCCGCGGGCTGGTTATACGTCACAACCACGGCGCCCATCACGGTTGGAATGTGCAAAACGGCCGAACCCTGTTTTTCTTTTACTTCTTTTAATTGAGCATCGGACATCGGGCCGTCGGAGGCGCCGAAATCGACAGTGCCTTCCGTGATCTGTTTAATTCCTCCCCCGCTGCCGATAGACTGATAATTAAACTGCACGCCGTTTTGTTTGCTGTAGACATCGAACCACTTCGAATAAATGACATAGGGAAATGTCGCTCCTGCACCGTTGAGTTTAAGTTGAGCAGAAGCCGAACCTAACGTAAAAACGGCTAATGCAAGAGTTAGTATTTTTGAAAATCTCATTGTTTTCTCCTTATGGAAATACCCTGAAGCCGAAAAGTTTCCTCAACTCATTCGGCTTCAAGATGTTCAAATTTTCTTATAAAAACACGTAATAAAATGTCACACGGGCCGTAAGTGATGGATCTGGCGTTGTACCATTCGCCAGAGCGTGATAGGTTTCATAGAGAACGTTCGGCTGTATGGAAACATTTTTATCGACCTTCCAGGAAAGGCCGGCTATGATATAATTGCGGCTCATATTTGCATTTGCCACGGCAGCCGTCACATGCGCTGCTTCTGTGCCGAGGTTGTCCGATGAAGGATTATAATTATCGTATCGCACCACGGCAGCAAGTTCGGGTAAAATGTTGTACGATCCCCAAACCGAAAGGCCGAATGGTGATTTATTGGAATAAGATCTCGCAAGCGTATCTTTCAATCCGTTTGCAATAGATTGCATGTATACTTCTGCACCGAAATTATAGGCAAACGGCTCGTTGTAGCCGATGAAGACCGCCTCTGTCCACGTACTTGCCGCAAGATCGCTGCCGCTGTACGAAGATTTAAACCCTGATGCATCCTTAAAATCGGCATAAATAGTTGCCTGCAGATTTGCAGTCGGCTTGATTTGAATGTGCGCATAATAACGTTTATACGGATCCGACTCCGGACCGTTGGCGCTGCCATTGCCCCACATCAGCCAATAATTAAACATTCCATCTTCAGTAATTCTTCCTCTTAAAGAAATGCCTAAGTCTCTCGACGAAACAAGACCGCGAAGGTCGCCGATGGTTTTTTCCAGCGATCGGTAACCCCACGCCGCTTCGGAAACATCATATGCCGGAGTCGGCTGAACACCGAATGTTAAATTACTTCCGGAAAAAACATTCTTCCATGTCAGATAAGCATCTTTCACAAACGGGGCAACTTTGCCGCTTGCGAGTTCGTCGTTCGTCCCGGCCGCAGAAGACGTAGTAGCGGCTTGATCGGCTTCAAGTCGAAACCGGGTCGTGAATTGCTCTGAAATATCATTATCGTATGTAAAGTATATGCGTCGCAATTGAAATGCGCTGTAATTTTGACCGCCCGCCGGACTGGCAACGCTGCCGGTAAGATTTGCAGGATTTGCATCGCGCTGCACATTATAGTAATAATCTCCGAACATATATCCCGAAAACTTACCCTGGGACAGCACAGTCGCCGCGGCTGCAAGCAACATAAAACCCATTATAGTAATTTTATGTTTCATTGATAATACTCCTTTTTTAATTGAATTATGAATGATTTGGAAATACAATCGAATACAAGATAAAAAACAACTGTTATGCAGGCATTACATGAATGTTACCAAATTGTTAAGCCATTTTCGAAAAACCGACTACGCTCAATTACTATCCCGGCATTATAAGAGATGAAAAGCAGCTACGGATATGCATAAAACACCGCATGTAACGAGAATCGCCGCAATAAATTCGCCGTTCGACATCGATCTCTCTTCCGATTCATCACTATCCGCCTGCGGAATATTATTTTGAAGAAGTTCAAAGAAAAAAGTTTCAGGTTTCATCTTCATACCGATTTGCTTCACATCATTGTTCCACATAAAAACAACTGCGCAAATATATCGATTGCCCGTTACCGTTGGATGAACTGGATGTTAATAAATTGTTAAGATCGCCTGACGGCACGGAAGATGCTTGTTCCGGAAGAAAAACGAATTTATATTTTATTTTATGTACAAGTTCAGCAGACTCCCATGAGTATTATCCCCTACATTCTGGAACAGGCATTGCGTCAGCTTCGTGTACCTGAAGAATCTATCCGGCAATTTCAAATTGTCAGCGCTCTCAGCGATGTCGATGGGAAAGGATTTCCCAAGGAACTTTTTCAACTGAGCGCACCGATGATAACACGCGGACTTTTAAATTTTGCTATTCTGCAAATGAAACAAGATTGGCTCTATCCGCATTGGGTGAGCAAGCAGCTGGATCCAAAAAGCGATTCTTTTGTGAACCGGTCGCAGAACCCGCTTATGATCAATATGACGCATCGGAACTGGACGATGATCGGCAGCCCGCACGGTTTTCATGAAGCGATCGTCGATCCCTGCGGTCTGCTGACCCCGCTCCCCCGCGAGTGGTCGGTGGATGTCTGGATTGCAACGAAGGATGGGAAATTGTTTCCTTCAATGTCGCACGATATCCGTCAGGATTACAACCGGGAAGCGCCGCGAATGATCACGACAATAACGTTCGGCGATCTGGTTCTTGAAATCGAATCGTTCACCGGTACAACACGAAGCGGTCTCGACGTTGTCTTTAATAAAGCCTCCGTTCGGAACACCGGCGCAGCGCAGCAGCAAGGATATATTTTTGTTGCTGTGCGTCCATTCAATCCGGAAGGCGTCGCCCCCGTTCGCTCCATAGAATTCCGTACACTGCGGCATTGCTATGTGAACGGTTCGATCGGAATTGTTTTTTCGAAGGAAGCGAATTTGCTGCATTGTTCCAATGCCGAAGAGGGAGATTCGTCAAAGCTCGTGCAATCCATTGCCGAAACTTCTTCACTCCCGGTGCCGTCACGGCGAGAAGCAAAATGTCAAACCGGACTTGCGAACGGATTTGCCGGATTCTTTTTTACGGCTGTACCGGGCGAAGTTTTTCCGGTTTCCTACAGCATCGCTCTCGATACAGATAAGAATCTGAAGCTGAGCGGAGATAAACTTTCATGGCGTGTCTCATACGATAATCGTCTGCTCCAGCATCGGCGTGCATGGATGCAGGAACGTTCCATCGGTACTCAGATTCTCCTGCCGAATGCGAATCTGCAGGAAATCATCGAAGCAAACACGTTGACGCTTCTCCAGCTGCAAGACAAGAATTTTGTTTCCCCCGGTCCCTATCTCTATCATCATTTCTGGTTTCGCGATGCTGCTCCGATTCTGCATGCCCTCGACAGGCTCGGATATCATAAGCGCGTGCGTCAATCCATCAACACGTTTACAGAAAAAATGACCGGCGACGGATTTTTCAGAGGACCGGAAGGAGAATGGGACTCGAACGGCGAAGCGTTATGGCTTGTCGAAAAGCATTTTGAACTTTCTCCCTCTCCGCTCTGGCTGAATAATTATTATCCCGTTATCCGCAAAGCTGCGCAGTGGATCATCAAGAAACGTGCGGATAGCATCGATTCTTCTTCGACGCATCGCGGGCTGATGCCGAAAAGTCTGAGCGCCGAGCATTTCGGCACCACCGATCAATATTACTGGGACACATTCTGGTCGCTGGCGGGATTGCGTGCGGCGTCCCGGCTTGCTTCGCACGCAGGAAAAGATAACGACGCCAAATTTTTCACCGGCCAGGTATTACTCTTCGAACGGGATATTCATCGTTCGCTCCGGAAGACTGCGGAGCGTTTGGGTTCGGAAGTCATTCCGACATCCCCTTTCCGCCCGTTCGATGAAGGGGCCGTCGGTTCTCTTGCCGGGATCTATCCGCTGCAGATACATGCTCTTGCCGAACAGCAATTTTCTACCACCCTCAAAACATTCGATGCACGCTTCGTGGACGAAAATGGATACTACCACCCTTTTATTCATTCCGGATACAATCCGTACCTTACGCTGCATATCGCTCACAGTTATCTGCTGCTGGGAGAAATTCGCCGGGCATGGGAAATAGCCGGAACGATCTTTCGGCGATGCACTCCCCCCTATTCTCTTCCGGAAGCGATACATCCGAAAACCGGCGGCGGATCCATGGGAGACGGGCATCACGGATGGGCTGCGGCTGAAATCGTTCTTTTTCTTCTCGACGTTATTATTCATGAAGATGCAGCGAGGATACATCTTTTTGAATGGTGCACGGATTTATTCTGGACTCCGGACCTTCCGCTCGATCTTCACGCTCTGGTTTCCACAATCGGCCCGATCGATGTGCGCGTGGAATATGAACACAAAAATCTGATTTGGTGTACGCTCAACGCACCTGAAGCAAAAAAGGAAATCGTTCTTCATTTCCCGTTCGCAGCACAGCGGATCACTTCATCGGTGGTCGACAGGCTTTTGGAAGTTCGGCTGGAAGGAAAAAACACGACGGCCCGCTGCCGTTCCGGCTACTTTACGCTGAAGATTGAGTTGTAGACTTATCGTTAAGTGAAGTGTTTGAAGAAGGCCTCTGTGAACACCTGTAGCCGACGGCGGTGACGTCGGGAGCACCCGCGACCAGCGGCCGCGGCTACAGAGAGAATTTCGAAAATCAGCAAATACGGCTACCCCGCTGCTTTTTGTCGAAAGTCCAGATCTATAGAACGCGATGAAGGAACAACATGCAGGCGTGTCGATAACGGAAGCAGAGCACGCGCTTGATGATAGAACTGTTCGTCATCCCCGGCAAGTATAGCCACGCCGTAGGGATCACACATTTGCAGCAGCGGCAAATCCATCGCACTGTCCGTTGCAACGATCAGCGGCATTTCCCCGTTCACATTCTTCCGATAGAGAGAAACTTTTCCTTCTCCTACAGGCAGGGGTGTGAGCAGAGTGCGAGTGATTTTTTCCCGATGAACCGCAGAGCGAATGCCGAAAACATTGCCGACCGGTATATTGAACCATTCCGATGCGACGACTTTTGCCGACGTATCGTTGCTCGCTGATATCACATAAATAATAAACCCCACTGTACGCAGTATGCGTATAAGTTCTTTCATAGCCGGATTCGGCAGAGGAATCGGCACGCAGTCGCCTGAAACCATGACGACTGAATTTTCCGACTGCATGATTTTTCGTGTCAGGGCAATTACGTGCTGTATAGAAAGACCTTCGAGAGCTTTGGCAGCTTCTTCACACGCCTTTTGTGGATCTTTTTCCGCCAGATTCCTGTACTCCTCCCATGGAAGAGCGGGAACCGCGCCGTCTCTGAGAAGCGAGGCATAGACCGCATCTCCGATATCGCCCTCTATCAGCGTGTTGTCGAGATCGAACACCGCAATCTTGCGATTATCGTTTGCAGACGCGGATTCGAACCGCTCCTGAAGATGACCGATATCTTCCAATAAGTGTTTCGGTACTATCATTATTCGACTCCACCCATGGCAGGCATGGGAATATGCAGCGGTTTTCTATTGCGATGGAGAGCCATAGAAACCATCGATTCCTGATAGACGATCGGCAATTGACATATGCGAATAGAACAAAAACCGTCGTCGTGTTCGAGAACGTTGTACTTCAGGTAACGAACGGGGTCGTCGCATATCGCGCCTGCACCATTAGCAAACAATATTCCGTTCCGTTCGTACACCTCGTTCCTGTGAATATGTCCGTGGAGAACATAACGCGCATTCATTTCGCTGAAAAGCCGGAGAAGTTTCTTTCTTTTTTTCATGCGCATAGTTTTCGATTCGACCTTCTTCCAAAAATTGTTCGACGGAACATCTTCTTCTCTGATCAAATCGTTAAAATGATGATGACAAATGATCGTATTGACGAATTCGTCGTCCTGAAGTTCCGGCACAATCGATTCGAGCGCTGAGAATTGTTCCTGGTTGACGAATCCGTTCGTTCCCAGAGGATTGTAACGGAGCGACCATGGAGGGACGGAATTCAATCCGAGAAACCTGAACGGACCTATCTCTTTGACAAACGGAAAAAACGCACGACCGGCAAGCCTGCGAACACCCTGAAAAGTCTCTGCAAAAGCCTGAACAAACATATTTTTGTTGCGGACATAATCCACGCCGCGAATATGCTGCGGAAAACTAAGAACATCGACAGCCCGGTGAGGCCCTCCGAAAATATCGTGATTGCCGGGAACAACCGTCAATCGCTTTGTGTCGAGCAGGCCGAGTTTGGAAAAAATTTCCCGCGCAAGGTAATAATCGTCCTCATGCCCTGTGCTGACAATATCGCCGCTGATCACGATATGATCGATTCCCATATCGACAATCGACCGCAGGAGCATTTTCAACGACTTAATATGCTCGCGGTAAAACTGCCGGCTGATATGCGGATCAGATATATGAGCGATTCGGAACATGCGGCGTCAGGCTGCTTTCGACAGACAAATTCGACGGCGGTGAATTTCTTTGACAACCGAATAACTTTCAAACAATCGCGCCAGAATAGATTCCCAGCGGTACATCTGCGCCCGGCGATGCGCCTGCGCAGCGATGGAAACCCTCTGGCTCGGATGCTCTAAGAGCCAGCGCACTTTATTTGCGAGATCTTCTCCGTTCAACGGAGCTGCGAAGAGTCCAGAGCAACCTTCTTCAATAATTTCGACGGCTCCCCCCGTTTTTGCGGCAACAGGAGCCAGGCCGGAAGCCATAGCTTCCAGCGTGACAAGACCGAATGTTTCTGTAGTCGAAGGAAACATGAAAATATCCGCCGATGCAAAACTTTCCGCCAGTGTCAATCCGCTTTGATAACCGAGAAAATGCGCCCCCGGCATCATCGCTTCAAATTCGACGCGTGCATGTCCGTCGCCGACTATCACCATCTGAAAATCGGCGCGTTGCGTACGCAGTAATTTGTACGCATCGGCCAGCACGCGTAAATCTTTTTCCCATACAAGCCGGCTTACGAACAGAACGATAGGTTTATCGGCGGCACCTAACCGGCGGCGCCACGGCTCCGAACGGCGTTCGGGGGAAAACAACCCCGTGTCGACACCGTTGGGAAGATATTGCAGATGCTGTATGCCGTGCTGCTCCAACTCTTCGAGTATCGGCATCGCCGGGACAAACGTCGTATCTACATTATTATAGAGTTTCCGCGATATACGCCATGTCAATTCTTCGAGACTCGAAAGGTTGTAATAACGGGGATAGGTGGGGAAATGCGTATGATAGGTCGCAACAATCGGAATGTTAAATTGTTTGGCAAATTTTAATGCGCCGAATCCGAGCGTACAAGGACTGTTGATGTGAAGGATATCCGGCTTGAACTCTGCAAGAATTTTTTGAAACGATTGATAACCCGGCATTGCCAGCCGGTATGCCTTTTGCAATGGAAGTGCAACCGACGGCACGGCGTACATCGGAATAATTCGTTCCTTTTCTGCAGGGAGCGTCGAGGTGATTGCTATCGCTTCATGCCCGCGTTCCAGAGATCCTTCGATCATTTTATAAATAACTCGTGTCACGCCGTCCTGACCGACTTTCAGATTTGCATTAAAATAGGCAATACGCATAAAGAATCCCTTGTAGCTATTTGGCTTACCGCTGATCAGCTCTGCACCGATATTAGAAAAAGTGTACGATTATCCCGAAGAGCGACAGCACGCTGAATGTCATCACCAAAATCGAATAAAATTCTTTATTCGATATTTGTCCGCTTCTATCAGTCGGTTCGTCACATGTCGAGAAAAACGAAGTTGCCAGTATCTCTTTCATCACAGTCTCCTTTATAAGGACGCGTGTAATATACCGACGAGCTATTAGCGGAGGATGAAGAGAATGTTAAGGATGTGTTAAGGAAGAGGAGAACAATTGCCATTGGCTTATAATGTCCTGAACAGCTATGCGTGACAAGGTAATTGCAATCAACGGGTGATTCCAAGAAGTGCCGTTTTCAATCAGTATTCAATAGTAACCATTGTTTGTGCTTACTCGTTTAGCATCCGCCCTGAATCTTCTTTTCTTGCTTTGCAACTTTTGGCTGCTCATTCTTTGCATTAGCAATCATCTGGGAAATTACCATAGAAGCATTGGCACGAAATGTATTCACATCAGCATCCCACCGACTGCCGGTCGCTTGCGATTTGGGAATCAGAATGGTCTTCTGAAAGTTTTCCAAACCACCTTGCAGCATAGCAATATTCTCGTAACCCAATTCCTGTAAGAGTAGCGCCGCTGTCTGACTCTCTTTATCACTTTGCCCAACGACTACTTTGACTACGCGCCGATCAGAAAGAATCGGAGTCAATTCTTTTCCAAACAGGTTTTTTACTTGCACATTGACTGAGCCGGGTAAGGCGAGTGCTGCAAATTGTTCCGGCAAACGCATATCCACAACTTGTACGCTGTTTTCCTTGTCGATGATGCGGTATGCAAGTTCATCTGGCGACATGATTTTCACACTATGTGAAGCACCATACGATGCACTCTGCACTTTTTCTGTCAAGTGTGCTTGCCGGGATGGCATGAAAATAAACATAACACCCAGCATAGTAATACCGGCTCCGGCAATTTTATGTTTTATTGGTTTGAATTCCAACGATGGCGCGAAAGATTTATTTACTCTTTTTTCTATTATCGTCGTTATAGTGAATGCTCCAACGGCCACGACAACAAGCATGAATGCAAACAATCCTTGCGAGATACCAAGTGAATCAAACACTTTAATGGCTCCTAGGGCTGTTGATTCGTAAAATATATGATAAAACGGATAGAATTCACCAAACGCGAATACGCCAAGGAGGCCGCCGCCAACAAAGAACATTGCGTCGATTTTTCCAATTGCTGCCGCACAAACCGATGTGCCCGGACAGTAACCGCCAATGATAAAACCAAATCCCATAATAATGCCGCCAACGATTGCAGGCATTAACCATGTTGGATTTACATAGATAGATTGAATATCGAGATAACCGAAATATGCAAGCAGCAAGATACCGCTCATTGCCGTGACAGCCGCGGTGAAGAACACACGCAGAACGGTAAAATCATATCCGTAAAAAACACCTGCCAATCGGCGTGGAGAAGAAAAGCCCGCTTGTTCAAGCACAAAACCGAATGCGACGCCGATGAACAGAGCAACGATCAAATTTAATTGATCGGAAATAAGTTCAGGTACAAATGGTCCCATGGTCGTCACTCCTATATCCACAGCTTGCGAAAGAAATAAGCAATCACATAGCCGGAGCCAAAGATTGCCATCATTGTGATAAAACCAGCCGTAGAAAGCACAGCCATGCCTGTAAGCGCTGCGCCGCTTGTGCAGCCGCGAGCAAACTGAGCGCCAATACTAAATAAGGCACCGCCAATAGCTGCGAAGAGCCACCGCCGATGAGGGCTGATGCGCGGGCCGCCTTCACTTACGAATTTCAATCTTCCAGAGATTAAGCCAGAAAGAAATCCTCCGATTAACACTCCGGCTATTTCGAAGACAAGCCAGGTTTTTAGGGGATTATCTTTCCCTACACCGACATACGATCCATAAAATGATGATTGTTCAGCATGCGTTGATGCAACTCCATCAACGGTTGCAACGACAATGCTTTTAATTGCGCCGCTTGCTCCAAGTCCTCTGCCTGTTACAAAAATTGCTGCCAGCAGCACAAGTCCCAGGAAAAAACCGGCAAGATAGGGATTCATATATTTTGTTTTCATAGTTGCTCCATCATTAAAGAGTTTGACTTTTCCGATTCATCATCGGGCAGGTCTTCATAACCGGTCAACATAGCTTTTAAGTTGGACGTGATTGTGGTTCCGGTTGTAATAAGGTAGAGATGTGCAATGAAGAAACATACCAATAAGAATGCTCCAAGCGTATGCAAAGTCGCTACCACTTTTAATCCGGCGATATTGAGACTGATTACTTCATATCGTTGTGGGTATCGATAAAACATATATACAAGGCCGCTCATAACCATCAATGGTATAACGATTACTTTAAGCCCTGCATAAACAATCTTCTGCAGCGGATTGAGCTTGCTTAACACCGTTTTCTTTGTCGGATGGGGAGCATTGCGAAAGATTCCGAAGATGTAATACTCCATCTGCGCACGGAGGTTTTTTCGTGTGGGCAGGTACTGCCGCCATTCACCCGTTGTGATATGCCAGAAGACGGCAAAAATGATCAAAACCAGAAATGCAATCGCAGCAACATTGTGCAGTTTCACTGCTTGCTCGAAGCCGAAGAAATGAATGCTGCCATGAATCTCAAATCCCGTGAAACCGAGAAAGATAATCAGCAAAGCTTGCATCCAATGCCAAAAACGTTCGAATCTTTTATAAACATATTCACGTGTCATGCGTTGTTCTCCTTTTGCTTTCGAAAAGACGCTATGCGCATACCGCCATGAATAAACACACCAGCGAGCGTGAGCAGTATAAATCCCGAGCCAAGATATTCAACCCATGAAGTATAATCTCTTCCGGGAATGTAGAATCCGGTCAAAGAGGCAATCCTTCCGTTATTACGTGTATGGCACTCAGCACAAGGTACGGTTTTGTTCTTTGGCGAAACCATATGATTGATCGGCCAGGTCATTTCTGTTTCCACAAATCCATAGTTATCGCTGTAAGGAAGATTTATTTGTTTCATGCCTTCTTGTGCAGCGCGATTCCAATTAAATTCTTTCCAATAGCCACCGTCGCCTGCTTTTGTTGAAAACGTTTTCGGTTGAATGAGATAATGATATTGGGTGTCATAAATTTGTTTTGCTCTATGAATTTTTACCGGAACAATTTTTGAATCAGGATCATCATAACTGCCATAAAGTGTATTGATTTTCACAGGCACGGAAGGATCGAGAGTATCGCCTATCAAGTAATGCGAAGCCGTTCCATTGAACCAGATATAATCGGGTTTTAGATTCTTTCCCCAGCGAAATGAACCCTTGATCGACATATAGACATCGGTTCCAGTGGAATCGGTTTCTTCATACGGTTTGCCGTCTTTTAATTTCCCTGCAGTCGTCCAGTCCCAATATAATTTTGTCGGATTGACCTTGGCATATTCTGGGATATGGCAGGTCTGGCATGCCACCTTCAGAGTATGTTTGTTCAGAATATCATCAGCATGCGGCATAGCCGTATGGCATTGCTCGCATTCCACGCGATTGCGATTCATTGAAGAGACCGAATACATTTTGCCGAGCATTTGATGTTTGCGTGCCGTATGGCAATCCACGCATTGCATATCTTCACCGTCGGATGCCATGTGCACATCGACATCACGTGACGGGTCGAAGAGTGCTTTTTCCAGGTCGCCGTGCTTTACATTGTTGCCTCCGCCGCCATAGAAATGACAGGTACCGCAATTTGTGCGCATTGGCTTGCCGACATGCCGGGCGACGTTGGCAAGGTCAACGGAGGCGTCCGGCATACCGGCTCCGCCAACGGCTTTAATATATGTGTTGCTATTGTCATGACATGCGAGGCAATCAACATTCAACGAGTTCTTAAAATCAAAGCTCTTGTCGCCCCAGCCATATCCGATATGGCATTTATTGCAGCTTTGTTCATTGCCGGAGATGCCGATGCAAAAATTGTTCAAAATGTTTTTCTTGCCGAGTGTGCGAATGCCTTTGCCTTCCACATATTCCTGCCGTTCCCAATTCCAGTGGCTGGATTGCATCACTTCTGTATGCCGTTCATTGTGGCATGAAATGCACGCTGAGGTAACATCCTGCGGTTTTGAAAAATGTTTCTTGAGCTGTGTGAATTGCGTATGATCGACAGACGGCGTTACTTTCTGTCGGTATTTTGTATGCAATTTCATAAGCGGTGTTGTTGCTGTACCATGATCAGTCAAAGTCAACATGGTCAATAAGGAAAGAACAAGAACACCAAACCCAATGCTAATAATCGTTTTTTTCATGTGAATGGATTCCTTGTTTTAAGAGGAAGAGTCTTTATACTCGGAAATGCTGAGTGATCGTTGGATCAATTTTTTTATATTCCCGCAATCGGAAGAAAGTTGGTATACTTTGCAGGCACGGCAGTCGCGTGAAGCACAATCGGTATTCTTTTGTTCATAGGTCCAACATCCTGCAATATGAGAACCGTAGGCAGGGCAATCATTTCGTTTTTCTGGGGGACAATTTACAATTTCCCAACATGGTATCAAGGAATGAATCCTGCGAATACCTTCCATACTGATCTTCTGTTCATTGATGGCCATACGAATGCATCTAATGCGTGCAATGTCATCCTCTGTATAGATGCGTTGATGACCCGAACTTTTTTGTACGACGAGGAGTCCGCGTTCTTCATACAATCGGAGTATTTGAACGGACACATTGAGCAATTTTGCGACTTCACCAATGGAATAAACTGGGGATTCTATTGTTTCGGTTCTCATAGCTACATTTATAATTAGCAACTATTGTACCGCAAAAATACCAGCGAAAATGAGAAAAAATCATCTTTACAATTTGATTTTTATGCAGAAATGCAAAACTATGGTAATTTGTTTTGAATAATTGGAAAGAAAGCCTGAAGGAAAGAAATCTATATAAAAAGACTATTGTACACTCTGCTTGTCAAGAAATGTCTTCACAAATTGCAGGAATCGGTAGACATCAGAGAAATTTGTCACAAGTCCTAATGACACACGGACAGCACCCGCGGTTTTTCCTTTTACATTGAGTATGCATTGTTCAAATGAGGCTCGTTCTTCATGGTCAAAGCACTCCGTCATGTCTTTCTTCGTCAATCCAAAGGCAATTTCACCGGCTCCGGGGTTGCAGAAGCAGCCTGTTCGGAGTGAGATATTGAATGTACCAGCAGCGACTTCAATAACATGGAAGTCAAAAGTTTTTCCATCAGGATCACGAAAGTTCAAAGCGATCGTACCGCCTCGCTGTTTGATATTTCGTGGACCATAAATTTCAACGACCGGCACATTATTCGAGTGGCGCAATTCTAAAAGGTTTTTTATCAGCCAATCTGTAAGACAAGAGACCCGTTCGTGAACGGTCTGGATACCAATGGCATTCAAGTGTTTCAATCCGATTTCTATTGCCGGCAACATTAAATAATTAATCGTGCCGTCTTCAAATGCGCGCGCTCCTTCAGCAAAAGAATATTTGTCTCCCTGTACAGAAGCTACTTGAATTGTTCCGCCTGAGAACCATGGACGGCGTAATTTATGGAGTGCACTTTTTTTTGCGATCAAACAACCGACTCCGGTGGGAAATCCAAACATTTTATAGAATGAGAGCGGCACAAACTCCGGGTGATACACACTGAGATCCAACTGATTCGTCGGAACAAATGCTGCTGCATCAAGAAGCACATCCCATCCATAGGCATGTGCTTTCTCTATCCATTCCAGTGAATGTTGAACACCGGAGAAGTTGGACTGTGCTGGAAAAACAAATAGATTGTTTCCTTTCGGAGAATGCTTACTCAATTGATTCTGCAACTGAGTATCATCGATACGAAGTTCAGGAGCTATAATAGAAACATACGTAATAGCTGCACCCTTGGCTCGGACAAACTCCCGGATTCCATTAATAGCATTATGATTATCGAATGTTAAGAGATAGCGCGAGTTTGGTTCGAAAGGATAGGATTCTCCAACAAGCTTGATCGCTCCGCTTGCATTTTGCGTAAAGATCACGACATATTTGTCCGGAGAAGCGTTGAAATATTGAAGCACATATTTTCTTGCCTGTTCATCCAAGAGCGTTGACGCAAGCGATGTGGGATTCTTGGAATGAGGATTTCCATAATTTCCATTTTTCAGCAATGCCCCGATTTCTTCTAATTGTGAATCCGCGTAAATTCCCCCACCGGTATAATCTAAATATACCTGCCCCAGTTTATCTAAGCGTGAATATTGTTTCGCCCGCAGATCATCAATCGTTTTTGTTTTCTTATACTCAGGATAATTTTGTTGGAATGCTTTGTATGCTTTCTTCAATTGCTCAGGATGTATGACAGAGGTGCTTTGTGGAGAGGATGTATTCATTCAACGGTTCCTTGTTACCATTGTCCTGCTACATGCTGTATCACAATACTCGTAAATGCAACACACATCCAGACAATGAAACCAAGCAGCATAGGCTTGAGACCGGTTGCGAGCATTTTTCTTAAATCGGTTTTAAGTCCGATGGCGCTGAGAGCCATAATAATTAAAAACTTTCCTGCTTCTTTCAGGAAAGCAATAGCTGCTTTATCCAGTATTCCTGATGTATTGAGTGCAGACATCAGAAGAAATCCTAAAATAAACCACGGAAATATTTTTGCCGGATGGAAATGAGAACCTTGTACTTGTTGTGCTTCACGTTTTTTTCGAACTATCATCAACGCTACAAATCCAAGTGCAATAGGTACGATCATGATTGTTCGTGTTAATTTAACGATGGTCGCATAATCGCCGGCAGCATTGCCGAACGTATATCCAGCCGCAACGACAGAGGAAGTGTCGTTAATAGCAGTACCGGCAAACAACCCGAAGCCCATTTGTGTCAATCCCAGTGCGTGCCCCAACGCTGGAAAAATAAAAACTGCAACGATATTGAAAAGAAATACTGTAGATATAGAGTACGCTATATCATGGTCATCTGCTTCAATAATGGGAGCAACTGCTGCAATAGCTGATCCGCCGCAGATTGCCGTTCCAACACCTATAAGACTTTTCAAATTAGAATCTATTTTTAACAATCTTCCAGCAATGATCACGGCAACAAATGCTGCTGTAATCGTCACAAGGATGATGAGTACGGAT
>PMML01000014.1 GCA_003162695.1 Ignavibacteriota bacterium
TCTATTGATCTGGAATATTGGACTGCAGCAGCAGTCTTAATTGTCCATGCTGCAATTGCCTATGCGGATGCTCTCTGCATTGTCTATTTTATACAAAAATATCATGTTCAGATTTATCACTTGTTCAAAAATTATGAACAACGGCAAATTATGAACACGCCAAATTTGTGATTTTTCGATATTCTTAGTGATTCGGATTTTCTGCACATTTGCATTAAGTGCAGAAATATAGAACCCGACTGGAAGGATTTTTGATGCACTTGCCAAATACTGCTAAGTTAGTAATAATCAAACGAATATAGCTGTACTGGGCAAGTAAATAGATTGAGTTCTCTCAAGACATTTCTTCAAAAGAAACAGGTCATAAACAGGACATCAGAAACAGGGGTCATAAAGGGGCCAATGGGGCCATCGACATAGATGAGAAGAAAGGGGACAATAAGGGGTCAAACGGGACACAGAAGCACCAGGGCTCATAAATGGCTCAAAGGGCTCAAAGTAAANNGTTACTACTCAGCGTGATAATGAAAGAGCAAAAATCCCCCTGCAAAAAGCGCTTCCCCCTTTTATATTCAAAAGGGGGATAAAGGGGGATTTAAAACTGAGCAAAAAACCAATTATTTAAAAATACGCTGTGTAATTACGGAGAAACAAGATATGAGCGGCAACACAGTAACACTTCATAGGGTTCTCAAGACCACACCGGAAAAAATATATCACGCTTTTCTTGATGCCGACGCTCTATGCAAATGGCTTCCGCCGCATGGATTCACCGGTAAAGCGCATCACCTCGATGCCACTGTCGGCGGTTCCTATAAAATGTCATTTACAAATTTCAGCACGGGTCACGGCCATTCTTTTGGCGGTACATACCTCGAACTCATACCGAACGAGCGCATAGTGCACACGGACGTGTTTGATAATCCGAATTTGCCAGGAACGATGAAGGTCACAATCGTAATTAAGAAGGTCTCTGTTGGTACCGAATTGAGTATTACTCAGGAAGGGATACCCGATCCTATTCCTTTGGAAGCATGTTATTTAGGTTGGCAGGAATCGTTGATGTTGCTTACTCAGTTGGTTGAACCAGACATTCCAGATTGATAGATCAACAAACGAGGAAGAGAAAGAACCCGCCATCGGCGGTCTGGTTCATTAAAAGACGGAAGTATTTATTAAATCTAATCTGTCAAGGAAGAAGCTTATGAATCTTCTCTTATGGGTTCTTCAAATCCTTCTCGCCCTGCATACCATCATGGGCGCGGTATGGAAGTTTTCAAATTCGGAACAAACCGTACCTTCTCTAAAAGCAATTCCCCACGAAGTTTGGCTGGCGTTGATCGTCATTGAACTGCTTTGCAGCTTTGGTCTGATCCTCCCGGCATTGAATAAGCGCCTGGCCATTTGGGTCCCTATCGCGGCGGTCTGCATAGCTGCGGAAATGCTGCTCTTTTCCGGGTTGAATATTTTTTCCGGAGACGTGAATTACGGCCAAATGATTTATTGGCTTGTCGTGGCTGCTCTATGCGCGTTTATTGCTTATGGCAGGTTTGTGCTTAAGCCATAAAAAATACCACTGCCAGCAATATAAAATAAAAACTGCGGCATCGTTGTTCCAGATTGTAAAACTTAGTTATCGACAAAAAATGCATATTCAGTAAAACTCAAGCTGTTCATTAATTTTTAAATATTAAAAAAACGTAATTGCTCAACGTATTTTGGAATAAATGCTTTTTGCTCAGTCCTAAATCCCCCTTTATCCCTCTTTGCAAAGGGGAGTTGGAAACGTAAAAATGAATCATGCGGAAGCATGATGCTTATTAACCCTTTTTGCAGGGGGAATATAATCATTAAATTAAACGCTGAGTTACAATCACAGGTAATAAGAACATGCTGAGCAATTACCATTTATCTCTGCTAAAGCAAATCAGCATACGCCGCTTCCATCATCAGGTAGAATGCCTGGCCTTCCGTTGCCGTGCCTGCATGATTGAATTCCGGCGAGCCGCACACTCCCTGCACTAATCCGAGCGCATCGACTTTGGCATGGGCTGCCGCACGCATACGGTCCGCATGTTCTTTGTACATTCTGTCTATCCATCCGCCTTTGATGCCGCGATAAATAGAATACGAGAGCATCTGTGCTAAATTTGTCTCGACAAATGACTCAGAATCGTCGACGGTATTGTGAAATAAGCCGTCGTTGCGCACGTACTTCAGGCATCCATCAATAATATCCTGGACGTATCCGATGAGAAATTTCTTTTCCGCCGCCATGGTATCCGGAAGTGCACGAATGACCCGCGTCACTCCAGCGGCGGACCAGCCGTTGCCGACTCCCCAGAAATCTTTCCCGGGAAAGGATTTTTTCTCATAATCCCACATGTGAGAGAGCAGTTTCTTATCGGAATTCCACAGCGCCGCCCGGATGCCTTCGATTTGACGAACGGCTTCTTTGAATTTTCCGGCAGCCGCTAAAAACGGCGGCAGCATATAGGTCGCATCGCTCCAAATTTGCGGAATGTTCGTGAAGTGATAAATAGTACCGTCAGTGCTGCGAGGCGCCTTCTTCTCGACGTATTCGAGTAGTTTATCAAAGGCATGTTGAAAAGCCGGATCTCCCGTCTTCTTTGCCGCCCAGAGAACAGCTTCACCGGGCGAGCAGGCATCGGTTAATGCAAACTCTTCGCCCAGCATTGCCAATCTGCCGTCTTCCGATTGACGCAGAACCGCATCCTTTGCCATGAGCAGAACCAATTCCTCTTCTCCCAATTCGAGCAAAGCCTGCATAGCAACGCCTTGTTCCCACGTGGCCCGCTGCATTGAAAGCATGGCACGCTTGACCTTTTCCAGCGCCGATATTTCCTGAGCGGAAAGTTTATCGAAACCAAGGCTGCTCAAGAGAGGCGCGGCCAATGTCGATTGAATTGCAGCTGCACTCAGCGGCAGCGATACAAGAAAATTTCTCCGGTCCATCGAATTCTCCTCTTTAATTCCGAATATCATGATTATTGGTAACTCCTATATTGAAAGTCAAGGGAATAGCACAAAACCCTTCGCGTCGTATAAACACATTACGCCTTGATGACCATACTCCTATTCGTGGTTCCCAAACAATAGGACCAACATTCACTTTATCCGACAATCAAAAGTTGCCAGCCATCTTCTTAGGATCGCGTTCTTCCTTAAGAGAACACGCCGTAACAAATCATAGTCCGGCATTATATGTTCGGTCTTGGCGTTTTAAGCCTTTTTCAATACAAAACGTTTTACCGATTCTCGTTTAACCTGCAAATGTTTCTCCCCATTGATCCGATATGGTGTTTTATCAATTAATACTCGACGTATCCTTATGGCAAGTCTTCGTGCAATAGCCGTAATGGCTTTTCTTCCACTGCCAGTTTGATGCTTGATCCGTTCATACGTCGCTTTTGCATCGGCATCATACCGTATGAGAGTCCAACTGCTCTCTACTAAACGCGTCCGTACTTCTCGATTCCCACATCGGGTAATATGTCCTATCCGGACTTTCTCTCCGCTCGAATGCTGGCTCGGTGTTAACCCTACGTAACTTGCCAATTGTTCAGCTCGCTGAAATCGCTCCACATCCTGCAACTCAATCAAGAGTGCCATTGCCGTAAAGGTTCCTATACCCGGTATTTGAACGAGAAGATTGGCTCTCTCATGATTTTTCTCCGTCGCCGCAAGCTTCTCGATCTCTTTGGTTAACACTTTGCATTGTTCCGTCAATTCTCGATACAGCTTGATCAACGCCATGATACTCGTCTTGATTGCAGGGTAGTCCCACTCAAGAGCTTCTATCCACCGCACATAGAGCTCACTCCAGTTCTCTTTTAACGTCTCCGGAGTCTTTTTCCCGTGAAATAGCAGGATCGATTTTATCTGGTGTTGAATTTGCCACCGATGACGCTCGATTTGATTCCTTGTTCGTAATAATTGCCGATTTGCTCGTTCTTCCGCTGTCAGAATATGAATCCTTCTTAAAAATCCACCTGCCAGCATTGAAGCCAACTTCCGGCTGTCCCTGTTATCGGTCTTTACTCGACTCACTACATTCGGTACGAGTGAGGGCGGCGTCACCATTGAATCAAATCCTGCCCCCTGTAACGCATCGTGCAGCCAATATCCTGTTCCTCCTGCTTCCTAAACCGTATGAACCTCGAGGGCTTCATAGCTCTTTATCCGCCGAATTAATGCTTCCGGCTCCGGTATCTCTACCCCGCGATATATTTCTTCTCCCTCGCATAATACTATAACAACCCAATCCTTCTTATGAACATCGATCCCCACAAATATTTTCTTGCCTTTGGCAAAGCTTCTTTCTACTTTTCCCATGGAGAACATCCTTGATCGCGTTCACCGGAACTTACCGGTTTTAGGCTTCGAGCCCGTTTAGTTATCTGGAACTTTGGTCCCTGAATATAACTTGCGACGTGGAGGTTTTCCTTTTACTCCATCACTTTTTCCTTCTTACTTTTCCCTTATTTTGCTTGTTTCTTTCAATATAGATTCTTAGGAGGCAGATAAATTACCAACGATAACTTTTATTCCAAGCAATAAATTCTTTCACTTTTTCAACATTGGATTTAAGCCAATTGTTAACCTCTTCAGTCTCCGAACATCGAGATACAAAATAAACAAAAGCCTCTGTAAGACCATGTCGTTGCATCTCAATATAATATGGAGCATAGTATTTCCAACAGAAGCCGTTGAAAGATTCTTTCTCATTGAGTTCGAGCATTATTTGGAAAAAGGATTGAAAGGCGTGTACCGTCCATTGTAAATCAGTTTTTCCTTTGCCATCATCGGTATGGCGAGTAGCTTGCGTCATAGCAAGACTCATTTCTAAAACAGTCAAGTCACCATCAACGGCATCAGAGTCAGGTGTAACTGAAACATTGATATTCTGTGAATTTGATTTATCAACCGAGACAAACTTACTGAGAACATCTTGCAATTGGCTAAGAGCATCCTTTGATCTTTGCGAAGTAGGCTCAAGAATAAGAAATCTGGACAATGCGAACAACCGCGGGATATTTTTGCCCATATCACGATAAGTAATCGAAAGTGCAAGATTACTGCTTGAGTGAGATGGATTCAATTCCAAAGCTTTTTGAAATTGGAAACGAGCTGAATCTAAACTGTTTTTGCGATAAAATGTTAAACCAAGATTATATGGAAATAAGTGATACTTCGGATCAATTTGCATGCCTTGACGATATGTGTCAATGGCTTCAGCTGTCTTTCCCTGATTATCAAAAGCATTTCCGATATTTAAATAAAATAGTGAAAGGTATTTTGATTTGTATTTTGCACCCTCTTTGGAATATTGAATAGCTCCATCGTAATCCTTTTTGGCAAAGAGCGAATATGATAATTCATACAACGCAACAACATTTGAAGGATTTTCTTTGAGAACATCTCGATAGGTTTTAATTGCATCATCATATTTCCCATCGTCATGAAATCCAGTTCCGATTTTGATTAAACTGTCTTGGATTGCTGTAGATACCCGCGGTTCAAGCAAGCTTACTTGCGCATAACTCTGTAAACAGAAAAAAACGATAATGGTGAAAGAATAAAGCATCGATTTCATGATTTCTCCTATAATTTTTCTGCCTACCGTAATGATTTTATCCGTGCTTGGCCGTCATATTGCTTGAGTCTTTCCTTTTTAAATTGGCTAGACGGCATATTATTCTATAACGTAAATCCTATCAACTATGATAGTATAATAAGATTCCGTAAAATTTATCCGATCTGTTTTTTCCTCTGGAACAACAACGAACGTTCCTTCCACATGAACTCTTTTATTTTTATATTCTTCCATATCTGCATTGCACGTTAAAAATATTTTTGATCTTGAGCCTGGATTAAAATTACGCGGATCAATCCATGTTGGATTTTGTAATATATAGCCACTTTTACTCCTTCCTTCACACGTTCCACCTGCTGATAAATAATAATCAACTATTCCTTCTGCAGCTACAGATGTATTATTCAAAAACAATGAATTGTCTTGTGTCTTTGCATTCTATTCCAATATCGATCATGACGGCTATGATAATGAAGAATATTATTCTGAATGATTTCATAAGGTTATCCTCAAGATTTTATGATAAATATTTTGTGCCGCCTAACGGATTGGTACCAAGCTGCTGCAACGTGAGGGAGTTACTTAGGATGCAGCCTTTTCTCCGAACAACTAATTGTTTGAAAAGGTTCGAGCATGATATCTTTATGTTCAATCTGAATCTTGTCTCCGAAGATATCCAGAGTAACAGCGCGACCGTATCTCTTAAAATCAAATTTCATCTTCATATTAGGCTTATATGTTTTACTATATCGAAAAGCTACAATCCAGCCGTTTTTGTATGCCTTGGCACCGATGGCGCTTGCTTCTAACATATTGTGACGAAATTTGAGTATTTCAATAATATTGGGAGAATCAAAGAATTCTCGAATGATTTTTAATGTATCTTGGATCAGCGGAAAATTAGTGTAGCCTTGTTTTTTAACAAATAATTCTGCTCCTTCCTTCGCTTGTTCCATTGTCAGTTTAGGTTTAGCTTGCCCAATTAAGCCAAATGAAATAATTGAAGCAGTTAGCATTACTAATAGAATATATTTCATGCTTTTTATTTTTGCGCTGCCTATTATTCAGCTACATGTTATATCCTATAATTCGGTTTTTGTTAATTATACTACATGTTACTGACGCATTGCAAATAAATCAATCTTCTCGCACTGATCGAATAAATCATAACAAAGCATTCTATTATTCACCAACGATTATATTTTTTTCCCGGAACAGGATGAAAGCCAAAATCCTCCCGATCCGGCTTATCTGGAAGCAATGTTATAATTATTCATGTGAGTGTCTCCAGCAACAATACCGCCCGGAGGCGTCATCCCTTTGTTGGATCGGTTGAAATTTATATCATCCTAGAACGAAATGGAGTCTCCTTCTTTTTCAATTTCCATTTAGAATTGATATCCCAGCCCCACAAATAAAAATCCGGTCAAATAGTCCTGATTATAATTAGATAGACCACGGCCGCCTTTATCATACAATATCGTATGAGTATAGCGTGCTTTGAAACCGGAAATAATAAGGAACCGATTCGGCCCATCCGATAACGGTATCTGAAAAATGATCGATGCATGTAAACCAAGCGCATACGAAATTAAACGGTCTATAAAGTCGTACGGCCATTCCGATGCCCACATCGCGTTCATATAGGGAATTGTGATCGTTCTATTAATAATAGAAAAGGCAGGACCAATCCCCCAGATAAGATTTTCGGTTATGTTTCCTCTTAAAGACAAATCTATATTGTGAATTTTTAAATCTACATTACAATAAAAGGGAGGATTGGGAGCTACTCCTATATTATTTTCAAAAGGAACCGTGTTCTCCGCGATTGAATTTTGATAGCTGTATTCGATAAACGATTGGTAACCGAGAATATTCCCGATCTCTATGCCGATCAAAGGACTGAAGAAATAGCGAAAATCTTTATCTCCCATTATACTCGTTCCATTCTCAGAATTGTATATATACATCCCATAACTTGGCGCGACGTAGACCTCTGTTTGGGCATAAGCAGAAAGAACGAAAAAGAAAATAACGAAGATGTTTAAAAACAGTCTTGTATGTTTCATGGACGAAATATAGTAGTGTTCCGAGTGATGGAAGAATCTTGATTATTTGATCCTTTTATATCGAGCACAATAAAATAAACGCCGGAAGGATAGAGGCCCGCATTGAAATTAATCACATAACTGCCGGGAGTTTGATCTGCATCGACCAATGTTGCAACCCGTGTATTATAGCTGTTTTCAAGCGTGAGAAGGACATGTGCAGCGTATGGAACATTATAACCAAATTGACAATTAGGTCCACCATCGGGATTGCCACCGTCTGTGGGCTCTGTCCGACAGCCAAAAATGATAACAGCGAATACAAACATTAAGGCGAGAGATTCTATCTTCATCTTCAGTCCTCAATTGTAGTTAGTAGAATGATTCAATTTAAAGAACTCTATAATTATATACAAATGACTGACTTTGAAAGTCTTGATCACTCGTAATAGACTAGAAAACGGTCTTAAAAAGCCGTTTTATTGCAAAAATAAAAAAATTAGAAATCGATTTCCTACACAGAAATAAAAAACTTCCCGTGAACCTGTTCGACATTAATTCCTCATCCATCCTGAAGTAGAAGCAACTTTCCGGATCCGATGCAACGCTGCTTTGGTTTGACAATGGCTTTATCAACTCGAAACGACATCTTTCATGGCATGAATTCGATCTGCGATCTCCGTCACAGTCAGCAATAGTTTTTCCTGACTGCTTGCAGGTTTGGGCAGCTATTCCAGGAGAAGTTTTTCTTCGTATCCACAAACTGCAAAGGTTTTGTTTCTATCGCTTCGTCAACACAATCGCAGCTTACGATTCCTTAATAATTAAGGAGTTTGCACATTAACACTTTATTATTTATAGCTTCTTTATCCTTCGTGCTTTTCTTTTTACATCTTCTTTATTGCTTTCCCCTTTATGACTTATCATATTATCTGCGTGATTGATCGAGTTCTATAAAACCGGTTTGCAGCTGTCAATTATTTTGAAGAAAGAATATATGCCTATAGTTAAGTCCTTGATAGTCTTCATTTTTTCAGGATTTTGTGAAATTGGGGGCGGATATCTTGTGTGGCTATGGCTCAAAGCTAATAGGCCTTTCTGGTATGGTCTTATCGGGGGGATAGTTCTCGCAATCTACGGAATCGCAGCAACACTGCAAACAGCAAACTTTGGCAGGGTGTACGCCACCTACGGTGGTGTGTTCATTGTCATGTCTCTTCTGTGGGGTTGGAAAGTCGACCAATTCATACCAGACAGGTATGATATCATCGGCGCATTCATTGCCCTGATCGGCGTCGCAGTTATGTTTTACGCTCCACGGAATTAAATCCTTATAAATGGAAACGTCACTAACTTCGACATAGCATTAACGGCAATTATGGGCCTGAGCAAAAATATATCTCTATAGAAAAGTCACAACTATGAAATATTCAAAGGAGTAGAACAATGTTTATTCATATCTGGCTTCTCCCGATCGCAATTCTTGTCACCACGGCTGTTCTCGCTTTTCCACTAAGCCGTTTCCTTGCCTGGATCATGGACGGAAAATACAAACCATTGCCAATATTCCATTGGTTTGAAAATCGCCTGCAGAGCGGTCCGCAAAATTGGAAACAATATACGGTGTCGATGCTTATTTTCAACACTGTTCTTTTTNNCATTTATCAAATTTCAGCCAGATATTTTTCGGATTTGCTAATTTCTTTCTGTCGGCTTCTATCGGATTTTGCAGTCTGACTGTCATTATTCGCTCTTTACGCGGCGATTCGTCCGTCGGCAATTTTTTTGTCGATATGTGGCGTGTTGTGATATACATGTTCCTGCCGATTGCATTCGTTCTTGGGATCGTATTTCTGCAACAAGGATCGCCGATGACATTAGACAGTTCTTATCAAGTCTCAACACTGGAACCGGGTTCAAGAGGTGTAACGGATAAAGGGGATCCGGTACCTCAAAAAATTGTCGTTGGCCCCCTGGCTGCCTTTGTACCGATGAAGCAGTTAGGAACAAACGGAGGAGGATTTTACGGCATGAATTCCGCTCATCCTTTTGAAAATCCTACTGCGCTTACGAATTTTCTTTCCTGTGTTGCAATGATGCTCTTTCCATTTGCTCTTGTGTTGATGTACGGCCGCATGCTTAGCCGCCGGCGCCACTCATACGTGATTTTTTCAGTGATGTTAACTCTTATGATCAGCACCATCGTTTGGGCTGTGTATTTTGACACGTTACAACCGAATCCCGGTCTCACCAGACATTCCATACAATCCTATGAGGTTCCAAGTTCTTCGGCGCCCGGCGGTATCCGCCAGTTTACGGTTCCCGCTGTCGCGGAACTCCCAGTGGATCAGCACCTTGGCAATCTCGAGGGAAAAGAAATGAGATTCGGCACGTCAGCGGGATCTACATTTGCGGCACTGACCGTCGATGTCACCGATGGAGCGGTGAATTGCGAACACGATAGTTTAAACCCCATAGCAGCATTATCGCCAATGGTGGGAATGTGGTTGAACTGCATTTTTGGCGGTAAAGGCGTGGGCATGATCAATATGTTACTGTATGTTATAATAGGGATTTTCATTGCCGGTATGATGGTGGGACGGACACCTGAATATCTCGGCAGGAAAATCGGAGTGCGGGAAATCAAACTGGCGGTGATCGCTCTTTTGATTCACCCGCTCATGATCCTGTTCCCAAGCGGCTTGTTTGCTGCAACCGATTGGGGAATGAAAGCCGTCAGCAATCCGGGAGCGCATGGATTTTCCCAAATGTTTTATCAGTTCTCTTCTGCATCCGCAAATAATGGTTCGGCATTTGACGGATTAGGAGTTACATACGGTTTCTATAATAATCCGAATCCTGCACCCGAAGCCATCGCATGGGACATTGCAACTGGCATCGTCATAATTATCAGCCGTTTTATTCCGATTATCGCGCCGATTGCTATGGCAGCATTTCTCGGAAGGAAAAAAACAAGTCCGTTCGGTTTGGGGACATTGCGCGATGATACGAGCACATTCGGGATTCTTTTATTTGCGACAATCATTATCATCGGCGCATTGCTCTTCCTGCCCATCGCTGCGCTTGGTCCGCTTGCTGAACATTTAGGCCCGATCCCGTTTGGAGGTTGAATAAAAGTCCTTTCGTACCCGGGTGAACTGCTCAAGAAGAAGTTCACCCGGGTATTTCCAATCTTCCGGAAGATATTATGATTCATTGCGTGTAATGAGAATATTCTCTTTAAAGGTACTATTCAGCGTTTAATTTAATTACTGATGTTACGCACAGTATTAGTTGCACAGAAAAAAGTAAAGTTGTCATACCCGCATTGCGGCAACGCAGAATGCCTTAATTGGGAATCCAGAAGAACTGGATACCCGCTAAAAATCCCCCTGCAAAAAGCGCTTCCCCCTTTGCAAAGGGGGATAAAGGGGGATTTAAAACTGAGCAAAAAAGCATTTATTCCAAATACGCTGAATAATTACCATTAAAGTAAATACGGCATATCGATACATTTTTTATAGCATTTTTATTTTCTTCACCTCCCTTTTTATAATCCCTTGATAGCTTTCCTTATCGGCGCTCATCATATTTAACGCGTTGTTAATTGATGCAATCAGAATAATACACAAGGAGATTATTATTTATGAAGAACATGTATCTGTCCGCTGTAATTTTTGCAGTATTCCTTTTTTCAATTCCTGCATGGGGAGCAGATTCAACAGCCGCATCGACTCCGGCTGCTTCAAAAATATCATGGAGCGGACTGGTCGATGTTTATTACAGTAGAAATTTTAACAGCCCGTCCAATCAAATGAACCAGCTCCGGAATTTCGATATTTATGAAAATCAATTCGGATTTAACCTTGCAAAGCTCACCGTGCAGGAACAGGCACAGCCTCTTGGCTTTCGTGTAGATCTTGCAATTGGCACCGGAAACGATATAGTGCAGGGCCTTTTGAATCCATCGACCGGAGCTGCAGTTCCGTCAACCAGCACCTTAAATTTGGTAGAGCAAGCCTACCTCACTGCTATTATTCCTGTTGGCTCAGGATTGACGGTCGATATAGGGAAATTTGCGACAATGATGGGATACGAGGTAATCGAATCAAATGGTAATTGGAATTACAGCCGTTCTCTTCTCTTTGCATGGTCCATTCCATACTATCACATGGGAATGCGCCTTTCATATCCAATTACAAGCAATTTCACCGCCGCATTGCATATCGTAAATAGCTGGAACACGGTTATCGATAATAACAGCGCAAAATCGATCGGATTAGAGTTGAATTATTCTCCAATAGCTGCGACTGCAATTACACTAAATGGCATGAGCGGATTCGAGCAGCCTGATACCGTTTCATCCGGAAAGAAAGACGTAGGAGAATTAATTGTCACACAGCAGATCTGCAATGACATCACACTTGCAATGGATGCCGATTACGGGCAGGAATCTATTAACGGGCTGCTCAATATCTGGAAGGGTGTCGCTGCTTACGTCAGGTATAATCTTGATTCGAAGTCGGATTTAGCAGTACGCGGTGAAATCTATAATGATCGAAACGGTTATACAACAGGAGTGAAATTTTCAAATCCGACATTTCAAGAGGTGACAGCGACGTATGAATATCGTCCATGGGATCCGATTATCGTGCGCTTTGAAGCACGAGATGACTTTGCAAATGGCAATGCGTTTATTTCGGCCGGCAGCATGCTGCCGACAAACTCATCGCAACCCACATTTCTTGTTGGCGTAATTATGACGTTTTGAGAAAATCATAATTACGCATTTATAATAAATTTATAGTTTCACCTTTCTATTTTATGGCCTTTTGATGGCCTTTGAGGAACGCAAGAATTAAACTAATGTTATAAAGTTTTAGACGTATGAATCTAAACAAAATTAATTGGAGGAAATATAAAATGAATCTTTTAATCTGGCTGCCGGCAATGTTTCTCCTGGGCATCGCTCTGATGGGATTGTGCTATCTCTTCATGGAAGCCTGCGAGAAAATATAATTCATAAAAACTGAGGAGACAATAAAATGATTTATTTAACCGCTGTTGTTGCTTTGTTTCTTTTCGTCTATCTGGTCGCAGCCCTTTTAAGGCCTGAAAAGTTTTAACCGGTGCGCCGGAGACAAAAACAAAAGGAGTTTAGAAAATGACTATTCAAATTTGGTTATTACCGTTCCTCCTGCTCGCCACGGCGACGCTTATAGCGTTTCCACTGAGTCGCTACATGGGGTGGATCATGGATGGAAATTATCGACCACTTCGTTTATTTGGGTGGTTTGAGAAGCGATTGGACAGCGGGCATCAAAGCTGGAAACAGTATGTCGGATCATTGCTGATTTTCAATACTGCGTTGTTCATCTTCGGCTTTCTTGTCCTGGCTCTCCAGGAATGGATGCCTTTGAACCCTCTGCATCGGCCAATGATAGCGCCGAGCGCGATTTTTAATAGTGTGATTTCGTTTATGACAAATACGAACCTTCAGCACTATTCCGGAGATCAGCATTTTTCCAACTTCAGCCAGATATTTTTTGATATCTCCAATATGTTTATTTCGGCTGCAATCGGTCTGTGCGCCCTGACAGCAATCATACGAGCTCTGCGAAGCGACAAACATCTGGGAAATTTCTTTCTTGACATGTGGCGTGTATTAATTTACATGTTCATCCCGGCAGCACTTGTCATTAGCATTATTTTTATTTCACAGGGAAGTCCAATGACTCTCCAGAGCATCTATCAGATCGTCGGACTTGAATCAAATCAGCAAAATATCATTGTCGGACCGGTAGCGGCGCTTGAGTCCATCAAGATGCTCGGGACCAATGGAGGCGGCTTTTTTGGAATGAATTCTGCACATCCATTCGAGAATCCGACTGCGCTTTCAAATTTCTTTAACGCGCTCTCAATGATGATATTTCCGTTTGCGCTCGTACTGATGTATGGTCGTATGCTGAAAAAAATGCGTCATGCCTATGTCATATTTTCTGTAATGCTGTTGCTCATGGCAGGAACCATAGTATGGTCGATCCTCTTCGATACATATTCGCCTAACCCGGCATTTACAAGTCATTCTGCAGCGCGGGTGTATGAAATTCCCAGTGCAACGGCGCCTGGTGGAAAGCGGACAGTGACATTACCCTCCGTTGGCGGTTTGCCGGTTGATCAGCACCTTGGCAATCTCGAAGGTAAAGAAATGCGATTCGGAACCTCCGCAGGTGCAACATTCGCCGCACTGACGACGGACGTAACTTGCGGAGCGGTGAATTCGGAGCATGACAGCTTAAACCCGCTTGCAGCTTTATCTCCGATGGTCGGCATGTGGCTCAACTGTGTCTTCGGTGGAAAAGGAGTCGGCATGATTAACATGCTGCTCTATATAATAATCGGGATATTTATTGCCGGCATGATGGTTGGCCGTACGCCGGAATATCTTGGCAAGAAAATCGGCGCCCGTGAAGTGAAGCTGGCAGTTATCGCGCTGCTGATACATCCGCTTATGATTCTTTTGCCCACCGGTATATTTGCTGCAACCGATTGGGGAATGAAAGCAGTCAGCAATCCCGGTCCGCACGGACTTTCGCAAATGTTCTATCAGTTCTCATCAGCCTCCGCAAATAACGGTTCGGCTTTTGACGGGTTGGGAACTACATATGGCTTCTACAATAATCCGAATCCGGCGCCTGAAGCAGCGGCATGGGATATTGCCGCCGGAATTGTAATGTTGATCAGTCGCTTTCTTCCGATAGTCGCACCGGTTGCAATGGCTGCATATCTTGGAAGCAAGAAGACCAGTCCATATAGTCTTGGAACATTGCGTACCGATACGTCCACCTTCGGTTATCTCTTATTGGGTACGATTCTCATTGTCGGCGCGCTGCTCTTTCTCCCCATTGCAGTACTTGGGCCATTAGCAGAACATTTGGGACCGATCCCGTTTGGCGGATGAACAAAGTGAATATTATTTAATAGGCTTCAAATATTTTGACAACAAAGTCATAAGGAGTTCAACATGAGTGCAGTTCAGAACATAAGCCATGATATCGAAGAGATAGTGGAAGCCCATTATCCACAAGAACCGAAGCCGCTCCATCGTGTTAAACGGAGAGCTCTGCTTGAAAAAAAGACCGCAGTTGCTGCGTTGAAGCAGTCATTTATAATGCTGCGGCCCGACATCCAGTGGAAAAACCCGGTTATGTTCGTCGTGGAGGTCGGTGCGATATTGACGCTCTTGTATGTGCTTGCAGCAGCTTTCGGCAGCCAGGTAAGCCAGGTACCAATAACATACTTTATCGCACTTACCGCGTGGCTTTTCCTAACCGTGTTGTTTGCAAACTTTGCAACCGCTCTTGCGGAGGCACGAGGAAAAGCACAGGCAGATTCACTGAGAAAAGCACGCAAAGACACAATCGCTTATCGTTTAACTGCCGTCGGAATAATTGAGCAGGTTTCCTCAACGGAACTTCAACCCGGCGATCGCGTTGTCGTTCAAGCCGGACAGATGATTCCCGGAGACGGTGAAATTATTGAAGGTATTGCATCGGTGGATGAGTCTGCAATTACGGGCGAATCCGCTCCGGTCATTCGCGCTGCACACAGCGATGCATCCGGAGTAACCGGCGGAACGTATGTCCTGTCGGATAAGATTATCGTCAAAATTACCAGCGGTGCAGGCGAATCATTTCTTGACAGGATGATCGCTCTTGTTGAAGGAGCTATCCGTCAGCGCAGCCCGAACGAAATTGCTTTAACACTTGTTCTTTCGGCTTTCACGCTGGTCTTTTTAATTGTCGTAATTCCGCTCTGGCCGATGGCATGGAACGCGGAACAATATATGGCTGGTTATCTCGGAATCTCAGAGCCTCTGAAGAGTCTCGGTACAGATGTGCCGACTCTCATCGCACTTCTTGTCTGCCTTATTCCGACGACAATCGGAGCATTGCTTGCAGCAATCGGAATTGCCGGAATGGATCGGGCATTGCAGGCAAATATCATATCCAAGAGCGGAAAAGCGGTGGAGCTGGCAGGCGATATAGATGTCGTGCTGCTTGATAAGACCGGAACAATCACACTTGGAAACAGACATGCGACCGCATTCTTGCCTATAGGAAAATATAAGGAGTCCGAACTGGCACGGCTTGCTGCAATGGCATCTGCTGCCGATGAAACACCGGAAGGCAAGAGCATTGTAAAGCTTTATGAGAAGTTTAGCAAAGATCCGGTCAATGTGCCGACAAATTCGGTCATTGTGCCTTTTACAGCGCAGACCCGCATGAGCGGCATCGACTTCTCTAATGGAAAACAGATACGAAAAGGGGCGCCCGATGCAGTGTTCCAATTTGTTCGGGATAATAAAGGGACGGTTCCCACTGAAATTAATTCTATCGTCAACGAAGTGGCAAAGAAGGGCGCGACGCCTTTGGTTGTCTCAGACGATTCNNATGATTACGGGCGACAATCCTGTAACAGCTGCTGCCATTGCTGCACAAGCCGGTATAGACGACTATGTCGCGCAGGCGACACCGGAAATCAAACTCGAATACATTCGAAAACAGCAGGCTGAAGGAAAGCTTGTTGCGATGATGGGCGACGGCACAAATGATGCTCCGGCCCTTGCTCAGGCAGATGTTGCATTGGCGATGAATGCCGGAACACAAGCTGCAAAGGAAGCGGCAAACATGGTCGATCTGGACAGCGATCCGACAAAATTGCTTGAAGTGGTTCATGTCGGAAAACAGCTTCTGATAACCCGCGGCGCGTTGACGACTTTTTCAATTGCAAACGATGTCGCGAAATATTTTGCAATCATACCGGCATTATTTGCGGGAACGCTGCCGTGGCTGAAAGCAGTCGACATCATGAATCTGCATTCGCCGACATCTGCAATTTTGTCTGCGGTAATCTTCAATGCATTGATTATTCCGGCATTGATTCCGGTTGCCCTTAAAGGAGTCAAGTATCGCGTTATGGGTGCCGACGACCTCCTCAAGAGAAACCTCATCAACTGGGGACTCGGCGGCGTCATATTGCCGTTCATCGGCATTAAACTGATCGATGTAATTATGGTAACGTTGCATTTGGTAAACTAAGGTTTAATAACAATGGAGGATATGAAAATGTCTAAGATTATTAAAAAAAGTTTGTTGCTTCTCATATTCGCAGTAGTTATATGCTGCGTATTTTATCCGCTTGCATTATTGGCGGTGGGACAAGTATTCTTCCCGTTTCAGGCCAACGGAAGTATCGTCAATGGTCCGGATGGCAAGCCTGTCGGTTCATTACTGATAGCACAGCCTTTTACGAAGGACGAATATTTCCAGCCCCGCCCGTCTGCCGCTTCTTATGACGGCACGGCATCGTCATCATCCGCATTGGCGGCTTCCAACTATGCATTGCGTGACCGCGTTGCCCGCACACTTGGTCCAATCGTGAGATATGCCGACGGCCCTAAAGCAGGACAGCTTATCGCATCCGACATAGAAAACTGGTTCCAACATGACTCGTATCAAGGAAGTCCACACATCGTTGGACAATGGGCTTCTCTGCATACATCCGGCGCTCAAGCATGGGTAAACACGGATTCGCTGCACGGCGCGTATGTGACCGATTGGGAAAAAATACATCCTGATATCGTCTCTCAGTTTATAAAAAACAATCCGAACACACCGCAGCCGGCGCCGTCGGATCTTGCTGTAACGTTTTTCCAGAGTTTTTCAAATGACAATCCGGGCAAGTTTCCCTCAGTCATGAATGATACCGGCAGTGATGGCAAATCTGTAAAGGTCATCAAGGCTGTTAATACCGGCTCAGATATTCAGTCGATCTTTTTTGATATGTGGCGTCTGGATCATGCGACCGCAGCATTGCAAGACATTCCCGGAGATATGGTAACGACATCCGGTTCCGGACTTGATCCGCATATCACGCTCCAAAATGCCGAATACCAGCTTGATCGCGTTGCCGCGAAATGGGCATCTGATTTGAAACGGGATACGATAATAGTTCGCAGAGAGATCGAGGAAATTGTTCAAAAGGATGCCTCAGCGCCCCTGGCAGGATTGGCGGGCGAGAAGATTGTTAACGTGCTTGAAGTGAATCTCGCACTCCACAATCGATATGGGACGCCTCAATAGCGTTCGGCTGGAATACCTTTTTTATGAGGTTATGGAATGATAAGCGCCGGAACAATACTTTTAATGGATGATGATATTGAAATCCGGCGCCTTGTCTATAGAACATTGGAGCCTGTCGGATTCAAAGTGAAATTTGCCGACAAACAAAAAGAACCGCTTCAGCAGGTTTTTTCCTCTCGCAGTCATTTGGTTATCCTCGGCGAAGAGTCCATCGATAGTTCTTATGTAAGCATTTTAAAAGATTTGCGGGTTTGGTCAAGAATCCCCGTTATAGTACTTTCTTCTCTCCATCCCAAGGAGGAGGTTCTCGCATCATCGGTTGCAGGAGCGAACGATTATATTACTATCCCGTGCAGCCGCATAGAATTGCTTATGTCTGTCCGTTCCGTACTGCAATTATATAACACCACAAATCAAGGCACAAAATTTGAAATAGACTCGGTAGCCATTGATTTTGAGAACCAAACCGTAAGCAAAAAAGGGAAGAAGGTGGAACTTACTCCAACAGAATTTTCGCTCCTTTCCCTTTTTGTACATAATGCAGGCAAATTGTTAACCCATGATCATATTTTACGGTATATCAGAGGCCCCTGGTTTGAAAGTAAAACGCCGTATGCTTATGTCTATGTGGGACGGCTTCGGAAAAAACTGGAAAATGATCCGGATCATCCGCATTTGTTTGTGACAGAACTTGGAAGGGGTTACAAATTTGTTACAGGTCAATAAAAAGATGCGGTACCGATTTAGAATGCTCAGTGGTTTCGGAATAATTGGAATATTTCTTCTCTTTCAGTTTTCATGATTTATTGCCAACAACAAGTATTCTTTAAAAGCACTAATCCTGCTCTTATTAACAATCACCGTTTATTTTATATCTTTTTTATACTTCCGGCATTGGTTTTTATAAAATTTGAATTGATTAACACACTCGTGTTCTGCAATATAGGATCAATATTTTAAGTGTAGATGTGATTTTCGGATTTAAGAAAGGAGCATCTGTTATGGAAGAAACAATCTATGATAACAGCAAATCCCACAGTTCGCAAACTGCAATCCTTCTTGCGCTCACGTTCATTGTTGGCCTCTTTATCGGGCTCATACTTCACGACTCGTTTGTTCAGCCTCCGACAGATCAATCGGATATCAAGAGCTGGTATCCGCGATAATTAAAAAGCACCTTCAGTTAATGGGTTTTTTATGGACGCTTCTCTTGAAATAATTTCTATAACTTTTTTTACCTCTGCTATATCATCAGGTAAATATAATCTCATAGATGAAGTGGCAACTCCGTCTTTTAAAAATGATAGAAATGACGACTTTTGAGATTCAGGTTTCAAAGGCATAGGATATCGTCCTGCCCAAAGTATTATATGAGTAAGTCGATTTAGAAATTCGCAATGATCTTTGGAAAGTATGATATGAGCGTTTTTGCATAAACATATTAAATCATGTTTCATAAGTTGAGATGGTAAACTTTTTGTTTTCAAGGTTTCATCAAACATTTCTCGACTTCTTTGTTTTACGATTGCTGATTTTAGGAGATTCTCAATTGCAAGTCCAACAAGCATTAAGTATGTATCATGAAGTTGATGAATCTGATCTTCATCATGACTTGAGTCCGAAATTCTAGAGTTGGTGTAACCACTAGGGTCACTCCAATATTCTATGATGTCCGGCTCTATCTTACTCGCAGCATAAAATAAGTACGATGATAAACGTTGCCAATAAATAAAATTCGCTACCTTCCGTGCATAATGATGAAGTGTTGAAGGTGGCTCTCCAGGTTGAGGATATAAATGTTCATTTTTCATTTGCTATATGGCCGCTTAACAATTTCTATATTACGAAAATAAATAATGTCGAGGTATTCCTCCAATGAGATCGCCGCTCCCACCTGAGTCGGGCAAGCCCGCAAGCCGCGAATGGCCTCGATTCTTACACGGAACGAACTGGGAGAATATTATTTGTTTGACTCTGTCCTTTTCAAAATGGTTAGGGCGCATTACGACCGCTCACATCGCGGAAGTTTATTCTTTCGTCCATGATATGCTGCACATAAATCACATTCACCGTGCAACGTGCATTCTTTCGGACAAGGACACTCAGCATAACCTCGCTCTCTCGGAGTTGAACGATTTCCGATGGGAACAAGATGCAAATACTCGGATGCGATTGCCCGTTTCTTATCACTCATTACAAGATTACCTATCTTTTCTACCTATAAACAAGCTTGTTGCCTAACGTTAATGATTTTATCCGCGCTTGGCCGTCATTGATTGCTTTATGCGCCTTATTTTAATTTGTGTTGCACGCTGTGCAACCTTGGACTTCCCTTGGTTCATGATCTCTTCAAACACTCACCCGGCTATTACTTTATTTCTAACCTCTTGAGAAATTGAATTCGACACGTTCTCCACGGGATGAATTTCAGGATCAAAAACATTACTGCCTTTTTTACGCTCTTCCTAATGGCTATGATAGATATATTTAAAAGAATAGTTCTATGCTTGACCAAGTGAACAATGCCAATGATCCCTCGCTCCTACTATATGAGTGAGTTACTCAGGATTCAGCACACGACAGATATTGTTATGTAGTTTTCCACTCACGATCTAATATCGCGTAAAGAATATCATCCGACCATCGATTGTTAAACCAAATACTTTCGATGAAATGCGCTTCCTTTCGCATCCTCATTCGTTCCATTAATCTGATTGACGCACGATTATTTGGATCGACCGACCCGAAAATGCGATGCTTTTTTAGATCGCGAAACACGAAATTAAAAACCAATTTCAATGCTTCAGTTGCATAACCCAAACCTTGCTCTTCTTGTTTCAATGTAATACCAATTTCAACTTGACTTGATTCCTTCTCAAAAAAATGAAGACCACAATCTCCGATAAGTTCATCTGGATCGAATTTACAGATGGCAAGTTGAAACCAAGTATTAGGCAAATTAGGTTCTCCAACTATTTGCGATTCTATAAAATTCTCAACATCTACGATTGTTTTAGGCTGCCAAGATTGAAATTGATAAATATCAGCCTGCGATCTATATGAGAAAATATCTCGTGTATCTTTCATAAGCAGCGGGCGAAGGATAATTCGCTTTGATTTTAGGTTTTCCAAGAATAACTTACAGTTTCCTGTGTGCTGCCTGCCGTTAATAATTTTATCTTGCTTGACCAATTGAACGATACCTATGATATAATACTTTGCATCCTTTGAGTATTAGTTACGGATAAAAATAAACGGTTTATATTTTCTTCTCATAGAAGATGCAATTAAAAGGCCCGACCTTATCCCGCTTGAACTCTTTATACATATTTTTTGTATACAGCTTTTGTGCTGCTTCCTGAATAATCGTAGTATCGAGCTGAAGCATTCGATATCCCTTTTCTTTCGCTAATAGCTCGAGTTTTGACAATATGAATTGCCCAATTCCTCTACGCCAGAATTGGGGATCTACTCGCATTCTTTTGATTTCTGCCCTCTCACTGTTAATTTTTCTGAATGCGCCCATCGCAATAATTTTAGCATCCAATTCTACGACAAGGAATTCTCCATTATTATCAATATAGTTCTTTTGAATATCCTTCAGATCGTCTTCCCACGCGCCACTTTGATACATATCGCCTAACGCTGCTCTATGAAGCAGCCATATATCATCATTATCTCTTTGTTCATATCGACGGATGGAAATATCTTCTATCAAAACTGCATCCTCCAATATTCTTTGTATAACAAATTATCACACTAAGCAGCGACAACTTGACTTTACGCCTCATCTTTTGGTGGATGTTAATTGGAAATCTTCCCGGATGTGTGCCTCAACAACGATATAGACTTTAGGCATTCACAATTATTACGATTTGAATTTATACATTGCTATAGCAAGATGCAAGCGCCCATAAGGGACATATTTCCCATAAAATTAAAAAAATATAGAAATCGAATTCCCATATAGAACCAAATAANNCATTTTAGGACCGTAAAGAAAAGCGCACCCACTTACGCTCTCTACACCGTTAAAGGTATACAACGGCTTTATCTTGGAGGGATTGTCGAATTACAGGGATGCGGGATTGGCTTATAAAAGTTCGTGTGGATATTTCTTTCAGGTTGTAGCCGGCAGGCAGATCATTTAGGACGTTCATTTCGTACCCGATCCGTGCCCACAAATAATAACTATCAAAAAACAATAATAAAAATGTGCTTTGAGAATGTCTTTGAAGTAATGGTAAAACATCATTTATCAAGATAATTTGACGCNNTTAGGAGAGGCGGGAATGCATTGATTGGTCAAAATGCTTAACTTGAAGATGAAGTTTGAAACAGGTAAACTGACAGCACCAATAAACATAAAATATAAATGCAACCGGTATAGAAGGTTAAAAAAATGTAACTGCTTAGCTTATTCTGAAACAATTGTTGTTTGCTCGGTTTTCAATCCCCTTCAAANNGGCGCTTTTGAACAAAAGGGAGTTGGAAACATAAAAATGAAACATGCGAATGCATGATACTTATTTTCCCTCTTTTAGAGGGGGATTTTTGATCTTTCATTATCACGCTGAGTAGTAACAAAAAAATAAAATATGATAGAAGTTAAAAAAGAAGGCGTTTTACTAAACAAAACAGAGCTTGAATTCGAAAACGAAGGCGTATTGAACCCTGCTGTAATGCAAGAAGGCAATACGGTTCACCTTTTTTACCGTGCTGTGCGAAAAGGGAATTTTTCCACCATCGGTTATTGTAAACTCGACGGCCCGCTTACTATCAGAGAACGCAGCGATAAACCTGTCATTACTTCTCAATACGAATACGAATCGCACGGTGTTGAAGATGCCCGCATTGTAAAAATTGACGGCTTATACTATCTGACATATACGGCTTATGATGGAATTAATGCACAGGGAGCATTAGCTGTTTCTACTGACTTGAAGAATTTTGAAAAGCGCGGAATAATTGTACCTCCCGTCACCTATGTCGAATTCGTATATCTTCTGGAATCGGCCGCCAGGGTAAATAAAGAGTATTACCGTAATCACAAATTTTATTACCAGGAAACAGATATTGAAGAGAAAATATTGCTATGGGACAAGAATGTGATTTTTTTTCCCAGGAGAATAAACGGCAAATTGTGTTTCCTGCATCGTATCAGACCGGGCATTCANNACACGGATGGTTATTGATATACCATGGCGTACAAAAAACTTCCAAAGGAAATGTGTATTCTGCCTGTGCAGCTTTACTGAAACTTGACGATCCTTCAATAGAAATTGCTCGTCTGCCCTTTGCGTTATTTTCACCCGAATATGATTGGGAACTAAAAGGAGAAGTCAACGATGTTGTGTTCCCAACAGGAACAGCCTTGTTTGGAGATACCCTTTACATCTATTATGGTGCAGCTGATGAACAAATAGCATGTGCTTCCTTGAGTCTGTCGGCATTAGTCAATGAATTGTTACGTTATACCTCATCCAATGAAAACCATAAAAATGGATCGTAAAATTCCAAAGTCTGCAGCTGTAATCGTGGCTCATCCCGACGATGAGACGTTATGGGCAGGCGGAACAATACTGAGCCATCCCTCATGGAATTGGTTTATTGTTTGCCTCTGCCGGAAAAGCGATACGGAACGTGCCGCTAAGTTTTATAAAGCATTAAAAATCTTAAAGGCAGAAGGGATTATGGGCGATCTTGATGATGGTCCTGATCAAAAGCCGTTGGATGAAAAAGAAATAGAACGTGCCGTCATGCAGCTGCTTCCCCCCGGTCATTTTGACCTGATCATTTCCCATAGTCCTTCAGGAGAATACACAAGACACATCAGGCATGAGGAAGTAAGTAAAGCAGTTATTAAACTCTGGCATGCCGGTAAAATATCTACCAATGAACTTTGGACATTTGCTTACGAGGATGGCAATAAGGAATACTATCCAAGATCAATTGAAAAAGCTGCTCTTTACCGAAAACTTACGAAACGGATATGGCTGATAAAATACGGCGTCATTACATCCACCTACGGATTTGAAAAAAATAGCTGGGAAGCAGAAACAACACCGCGGGCGGAATCATTCTGGCAATTTTCCAATCCGAACGATGCAACAAAATGGATTAATAATGGAGGCGTTTTAGCATGAAGGTATTGTTATTATATTATTACCCTCCTTCACCCGGAGGACTTGCAACACAGGGAGATCTTTTATACAGGGGGCTTCTTAAAATGGGCGTTGA
>PMML01000106.1 GCA_003162695.1 Ignavibacteriota bacterium
GAAGCAAGATTCGTTGCATTGAACCGGACTTCATGCAAGCCCATTGTTGTATAGCCATTTACGAGAGTCGCTACTTCGCGCCCCAGCAGGTCAAACACCATCAAGCTGGCACTCCCCGAACGGTGCAAAGAGAAACGAATTGTCGTGCTCGGATTAAAAGGATTCGGATAGTTCTGTTTAAGCTCATCGGATGTTGGTACTAATTTATTGGGTGTTGGAACACTCGTTACTAATGTTGTGTCTCCTCTTAAAATGACAACATAACCATCCTGAGGCAATATATCCAAAAGAAAATCATATGGCGCCGATGCAGCAAAATCGTTGATACCGTCTCCATTGATATCTCCGAGAGGTGAAATATTTTGAAATGCCGTTCCCTGATCGACTCCGCCTCGACAGCGAACAGCCATCGATTGTTTTGAAGGAAATGGCCCACCGAGAAAAACATTAATGCAAACGTCGGGGCCTCCATCGGTCGATAATAAGGCAAAGTCTCTTTTTCCGTCACCATTTATATCGCCGATATCAATAGCCGGACAATAAAAAAAACTGCCGACGGCTGTATCTGATTGAATAACCATATTCGGTTTGATACGAACCGAGTCAGATTGACCATAAAAGAAACATGCACTAATGCTACTGTTAATTACAGAAATATCTGCTTTTCCATCACCATTAACGTCAAGCAGGTTAAACCAATTAACATCCGATATTCCTGTATTTGAAGCATCAAACCTTTGATCATAATTATTTTTATTAAAATTCCATCCAGATTTTCCGTAATAAATATCCAATATACCGTCTTCTATCCACATACTGTCAATATGCTTAAATCTATCAGATCCAATTGCTAAATCTTTTATTCCATCACCGTTTATATCCGCTATTTTAATCGTGGAACCAAAGGAGCTACTTATCGTATCCCCTAATGACGAATAATCAGCAATTCCATTTGGCTTTGGCTTACCCATGTAGAAATTGACTTTGCCTTGAGCTATTCCATAATTCTGATAGCCAACGACCAAATCATCAAACCCGTCATTGTTCAAATCTCCTACAGCAAATGATCCTATACCTCCATCGATTGCATCTCCACTTGTAATAATCAAATCGGGGACCGTATCGATTGCGAGTGGGTTTGGTGTCTTACCATAATACACATAAAGTGTCTCAGGAGACGTAGAATATGTTGCGTGTATACTTGCAACGATCAAATCCTTTTTCCCATCACCATTCATATCTCCCATTGCCATTGCACCGCCGCCTTCGATGATCAAGTCTGGAGTAGTGTCCAATATTCCTTTGCCCCCAAAATAGATAAACGTCTTGCCAATGTTACCAGCGCTCACGGCAAAATCCGGTTTACCATCATTATTAATATCACCCAGACCCAACAAACCCGTTCCCAATGCATAGTGAGAATTTATATAATCCAACTCCATAATCGTCCACAGAGGTTTCTGAGAAAACGCTGTTTGAACGAAAAGCATTGAAATTAATAATAACATTATCGTTTTCATAATTGCCTCAGATTTAAAATGCACTTTATTCTTTTTGCATTCGCATGTTTGGAGTAATGTATAATAAAACTCGAATTCAGCTTTGGATTTCCCTTAATGAAGAATAGCCTGGGACATCCTCTTTCTACTTGATTGTTTGGGAGAGATTCTGACTAAAACACAAAATCCTCTTTCTTCGTATTTCAACGAATCCAGAGGATTTAAAATCGTACCACTACAACAGTCCCCAAGATCCGGTCTCAGCTACTACAATTGGATGAGCAAATAAAGCGATTTTTTAGTCCTGAATCAAGATCTTTCCAATGTCCCGGTTGGATCATCCGGTAAAATCCAAAAAGAAAAATCAATGTGGAACAAACATTTATCGAAGGCATCCCTCTTGGGACATGTTTGTCGTTTCTTGCTAATATCGGGCCTGCTTGCGTGATTACGTCAGCAGACAGGCAAGAATGCCTATCCCAAAAACAAAAGTACTTTTTGGATAAGCTCGGGTCTGCACTTTGAATTACAAAAACAATCAAAATTCCCAGCACTATCGCCATTCTCCATGGAGTCTCTTTTCCTTGTGTTTCCTTCTGTTTCTCAGTATTTTATTCTCAAGCGAAAGGTCTTCTGAGATATGAGGAATAGTTTTTTATTCTTTGTCATACTGTGTGTTCATATAAGCTGCATTTGTCATGCACAAGGAGTCCTGTCCGATGGGCGGCAGTCGATCTCACCGGTGACCTTTCAAACCATTATTTTCCCAGTTTCCGATTCTTCGCAAACTTCAGTTTTTTTCCTTTACAGAATCGACCGGTCATTCTTTGCTGCGCAGCGCATCGAATCTGTCCCGTCCAATCGTCTTGAATTACGCGGAGAGCTCCTTGTTGAATTCACCGACAAAAAAACTTCAATTGTCACACGTCAACACCGAACTATCCGTGAATTCGTGGAAGTTCCCGCTCCATCACGGGACGCAGGAGACGACCTCCAAGGTTTTTTCAAATTTCCGCTTCAATCAAGCGAATATATGGTCGCCGTTGAATTAAAGGACATTTGCTCAAATCGTCATTTTTCAGCTGCTGACCGCGTTCTTTTAAAGCCATTCCCGGCCGATACTCCTGGAATCTCTGCCGCCGTATTTGTCTCGGAGAAAATTGACCGATCTTTGAAAGATTCTTTGTCTTTTATTCTCTTCAACAGGGGAAACACGATCCCTTTTGCCGGTTCCGGAGGTCTCGTCGTGCAAATGAAACCCGGATCTGTGAAAGATTCTCTCACAGTTTCATGGACAATTTCTCCAATACCCGGAGCAGATGAGGATCTTGTGCCTTGCTCCGGGACAGCTTTTACCGTTCTTCCGGCGGCATCTGGCATTCGTCAAGAACATAACGTACTTTCTCTCTGCACTCCGGATCATGGTTCAGGTGGTTCCAGTATATATATTCCGCTCCCGCTGGACAAACTCGAGCCTGCTTCATATTTTTTAAAGATAAAGTTTCGAGAGAGGGAAAGAAAACTCGATCATGAAATAACTTTCAGAGTTGTATGGATCAATAAACCGTTTTCGCTTTCCGACAGGCATATTGTCCTCGACGCTCTTCGCTCTATTGCATCAGACGACGAAATCGAACATATGTCGACTGCGGTTGGATCGAACGGCTGGAAAGCATTTCTTACGTTTTGGAAAAAGCGAAGTCCGGACTCGACCCGTGCATTCAACCCGGTAATGGCGGAATATTACCGGCGCGTTGATGAAACGATACGCCGTTTCTCGACGGATAACGCTGCAAACGGATTTAAGAACGATCGCGGCAGGATTTTTATTCTCTTCGGCAGCCCTTCTGCCGCGGAAAGAAAATTTAATCCGAAGAGCGATCCGGCCGAGATCTGGACATACTCCGAGCTGCATAAGCGATTTATTTTCAACGATTTGCAGCACAGCGGCATATATACATTAACCAGAGTGGAGGAATTTTGAAACCTATTCTCGCTTTTACATGCGGAGATTTTAACGGCATTGGTCCGGAGATCGTACTGAAATCGCTTGTCCATCCGTCAACGCGCCGTATTTGCCAGCCTGTTCTTGTCGGTCCGATAGCCGTGTTTGAGTCTGCCGCACGGCGGTTCAGGCTGAAGTTGAATTTCCAGAGAACATCTCTGCATGCTAATCTCAAAGGCATCATGCCGGTGATCGACATCGGAGACGGCATCGAAGCTGATATTACATACGGCATTCCGACCAAAGTTTCGGGAAAATCAGCAGGCGCGGCTCTTGAGAAAGCCGTAGAACTGTGCATGAATGGAACTGTGGACGCTATGGTAACCGCCCCCTCTTCCAAAGAAGCTTTAAATACTGCCGGTTATAATTTTCCGGGACAAACAGAAATGATAACACTTTTGAGCCGCTCTCATCGAGTCGCGATGATGCTTATATCTCAACAGCTCAAAATCGGACTTGTAACAATTCATTCCGCCATCCGGGATGTTGCACAGCAAATTTCGCGGGAAAAACTTTTTGAGAAACTGGAGATTGTAGACGATTCTCTGCGAAAAGATTTCCGGATTAAAAACCCGCGTATTGCAATTCTTGCACTCAATCCGCATGCCGGCGAGCACGGACTGATAGGATCGGAAGAGAGTTCGATTCTTTCCCCTTTTATCGAGGAAGCGAAAGGAAAAGGGTTTTTGGCCGGCGGTCCTTTTCCGGCAGACGGTTTTTTCGGTACGGCAGCATATAAGAATTTCGATGCCGTGCTTGCGATGTATCACGACCAGGGACTTATACCGCTAAAAATGATCGCCTTCGATCAAGGCGTAAATTTTTCCGCCGGCCTTAAAATTGTCCGTACTTCGCCGGATCACGGCACTGCGTACGACATTGCAGGCAAAAATAAGGCAAATATCTCCAGCATGCTCAAAGCAATACAAACAGCAGCAGCCATTGTGAAGAACAGGAAAGAACGATGATTGAATTAAAGAATGTAACGCTCGCTTTCGACAGCCAGCAGCTGCTCGGAGGAGTAAACTTCAGCATGAAAAGGGGCGAGTTCGTTTACCTCGTCGGGCAAACAGGCGCCGGAAAAAGCTCCCTTATGCGCCTGCTGTATTTCGATTTACACCCCTCCAGCGGCAAAGTGATCATCGATAAATACGATTTTAGTACCATCACCTCGCGGAAGATTCCGCACCTTCGCCGAAAACTCGGAATCGTTTTTCAGGACTTTAGACTTCTCGAAGACCGCTCGATTTATGAGAACGTGGCTTTTGCGCTCTTCGTCACAAACACAAGACGGAGCGAGATCAAGAAACGTGTTTTGTACGCACTTGCCGATGTCGGCTTGAGTCACAAACGGAATCAGATGCCGCATGAATTATCGGGAGGCGAGCAGCAACGCGTAGTTATCGCGCGAGCGCTCGTGAACGAACCATCCATTTTACTGGCTGATGAACCGACCGGAAATCTTGATCCTGCATCATCCTCGGAAATTATGGATTTATTGATGAAGATCAACCTGCGCGGCACAGCTATTCTTATGGCTACGCATAATTACGAACTGGTAAAAAAATATCCTGCACGAGTGGTTCAGATGAAAGACGGCAAGCTTATCGATATTGCGATGTTCCCGAGGGTATGAGGGCTGCGGAGCATAATACGGAGCGATTATTCGTATATCATGCCGGCGGATTCGATTGCAATGCGGTTTAAAAGCGGCAGTCAGCGCACTTGTTCAATACGGCGGATTTCCCCATGCTCGATCATGAGTGCTCGCTCGATGCCGGCACGCAGTGTCATAAGCGACATCGGGCATCCCGAACATGAGCCGAGTAATTTCACTTCCACAATATTATCTTCCGTAATACGCACGAGTTGAACATCCCCCCCGTCTATTTTCAAATAAGGACGAATTTTTTCCAGACTTTCCTCAATTACTTCCCGCTTGAGCATTCTAATCTTGCTGTTTCCTACAATAGAATTTCAATATTCGGCACTTGCGGTGTTCCCAAATGTAAAATGCTGATCTGCGCAGCCAGCTGACGGGATACCGCTTGTATGAGTTTTGCCTGTTCCGATTCCGGATGAGAATGCACGATAGGATTCCCTTCGTCTCCGCTGATGCGGATATTGGTATTGATGGGAATTTCTCCGAGGAATGGAACATTGAGTTCCCCGGCTGTTCGCGCTCCGCCGCCGGTATCGAAAATGTTTTCCCGCGACCCGCAATGACCGCAAATATAATAACTCATATTTTCCACAATGCCCAGGACGGGAACATTTACCTTATTGAACATCATGAGGCCTTTGCGGACGTCGGCGAGGGCAACATCCTGCGGTGTGGTCACAATAACCGCGCCGGTCAGGGGAATGGTCTGTACAAGCGTCAATTGAATATCGCCGGTACCCGGGGGCAAATCGAAGATCAGGTAATCAAGTTCCCCCCATTCGACATCGGACATAAACTGTTTCACCGCTCCGCTTGCCATAGGGCCGCGCCAGATAACCGCTTCCATCGGATTGACAAGAAAACCGATGGACATAACTTTAACGCCGTATCGTTCCAGCGGCTGCAGCTTGTTTTTGTCGACTTTCGGTTTTTCATGAATTCCGAACATCAGCGGCGCGCTCGGTCCGTAAATATCGGCATCCAGCATCCCTACCTTCGCACCATCCATAGCCAGTGCAACAGCAAGATTGACTGCAACCGTCGATTTGCCGACTCCTCCTTTGCCGCTTGCGACTGCAATTGTATTTTTTACGTCCGGAAGTATAATATTTTTTTTCTCCTGTGTATGAGTACGTACATTGGATGTCATCGTAATATTTATTTCACCCACGCCTGCGATGCTGCTCCGGATCGCTTTTTCACAATCCTGAATGAATTGATCGCGGACGGGACATGCCGGCGTCGTCAATTGAAGATCAAAGGTAACGGCGGCACCCTTAATGGAAAGGTTTTTAACGAAACCCAGGGAGACGATATCGCGGTGTAAATCGGGATCCACAACCGCATGCAATGCCTGGAGAATATTTTCTTCCGTCAATATCAACATACGTGCTCTCTTTTTTTTCTGCAGAACGAATCGACCCGCATGCAGGTTCCCGCCCGCCTGATCATGAGACCAACTCTCGTCCGCTCAATCGTTTCAATGCTTCCAAATACAATGCAGAAGTTTTAAAAATCACCGTGTCCGGCAGTTTCGGCGCAGGCGGTTTTTTGTTGAACTCGATCGAGAGAAGATAATCGCGGACAAACTGCTTATCGAAACTTTCCTGACCGTGCCCCGGAGCATACCGGTCTTTCGGCCAAAAACGGGACGAATCCGGAGTCAGGACTTCATCGATCAGGAACAGTGTTCCGTTCTCATCCGTACCGAATTCAAATTTCGTATCTGCGATAATAATTCCTTTTGTTTCTGCAGCCTCAGCTCCGAACTTGTACAGCTCTACGGAAATGCCGCGAACTTTTTCCGCAAGTTCTTTCCCAATGAGCGAGATCATTTGTTCAAAAGAAATATTCTCATCGTGGCCGACGTCGGCTTTTGTGGTAGGCGTAAATATCGGTTCAGCGAGCCTGCAGGATTCAAGCAAACCGCCGGGCAGCGTTATACCGCAGACGCTTTTGTTTTTCCCATACTCGTTCCATCCCGAACCGGAAAGATATCCGCGCACAATGCACTCGACCGGCAATGGTCTGGTTTTTTTGACCCACATAGACCGGTCGCTTAATGTATCCCAGTATGGCTTACATTCGGATGGAAAATCATATATAATGGATGATTGAAGATGATTCGGAATAATGTGCCGGGTCCTTTCAAACCAAAAATCAGAAATTTGCGTCAGAACTTTGCCTTTATATGGAATTCCTTCGTTCATGACGACATCGAACGCTGAAATGCGGTCAGTGACAACGATAAGCAGCGATTCTCCGAAATCATAGATATCGCGGACCTTGCCGCGATTCTTAAGATGGAGACGCGGAAAATTCGTCTGTGTCACGACAGGAGTTAGAAAATTACTCGACATTGTCTTTTTACCTTTCAACAAAAGAACATTGATTTTGCAAAGCCCGTTCCAAACGCTGCAGATATTGTTCACGCGGTATTTCTTTCGCGCCGAGACTTTTCAAGTGCGGGGTTATATACTGCGTATCGAGCAAAACATATCCCCTTTCTTTCAACCGGTTCACAAGAAAAACAAGAGCTACTTTAGAAGCGTCCCGTATACTGCTGAACATCGACTCTCCGAAAAATGCGCCCCCGAGGGCGACACCGTATAAACCTCCGGCCAATACACCCTGGTGCCATGTTTCAACGCTGTGCGCAGCTCCAAGCTGAAAAAGTTTGAGGTAACTCTGCACGATTGTTTCCGATATCCATGTATCCGCCCGATTCCCGCAGGAACGGAGAACGGTTTCAAAGTCCGTGTCGATGCGGCAATCAAAGATTTTTTTTTGGACGGTCCGTCGAAGGCTGCGGGATATTTTGAATTCATCCAGATCGAGAAGGGCTCGCGGATCGGGGGAATACCATCCGATAACGCCCTCCCGTTTGTCTGCCATGGGAAAATACCCCGAGCAGTAAGCACTCACCAAATCTTTTGGATCGATAATATAATCGTTTGCAGCATGCACAGGTTTTGTTTGCCCGCGGATATTTCCAGACGAAGCGAACCGTCAATCGCCGAACGAGGCGCCGACTGCACGTGCAGATTGGATCATTTGTGAATCAAGCGGTACCGTCCGAAGATTGAGAATTGCTTCTTTTACCGGGACAGAGGATACTTCATCACCGCGCAAACTGACCATATAACCGAATTTTCCTTCTGCAGCAAGTTTCAAGGCCATCCAGCCGTATTTCGTCGCAAGGATTCTATCGTACGGAGTCGGACTGCCGCCGCGCAGGATATGGCCCAGAACTACGGTACGAGTTTCCAGGCCGGTTTCCTCTTCAATTTTTTTCCCGACCAGCTCGCCGATCCCGCCCAGCCGGACAGGATCAGTCCTTTTCTTGTCCATTTCTTTTACGACTTGATCTCCTGAATCCGCTTTTGCACCTTCGGCGACGCAGACAATACTGAACCTGTTCCCGCTTTTACTTCGAAGGAGAACGTGTTCGTAAACCTTATCCCATCGAAAAGGAATCTCGGGGATTAAAATGATGTCCGCACTTCCGGCAATACCGGCGCCCAGCGCTATCCAGCCTGCATAGCGTCCCATCACTTCGACAACCATAACGCGATGATGGGAGGAAGCAGTCGTTTGCAGCCTATCGATTGCATCGGTCGCAACGGAAACTGCAGAATAATACCCGAAGGTCACATCGGTCGAAGCCAGATCGTTATCGATTGTTTTCGGCACACCGACCATATTCAAACCGAGTTCGGTAAATTTATCGACAATATGCATGGTCCCATCACCGCCGATTGCGATCAAAGCATCCAAATTCCAGTCTTGATAATTCTGAATTGCATGCTGCGAATAATCGAGAATATCGATTCCTTTGGGAGTTTCCACGGGAAACATAAAAGGATTGCCTTTATTTGATGTCCCGAGAATCGTTCCTCCGACATTGATAATTCCGGCAATGTCTTTCGGTGTAAGTTCCCGCATTCGGCCTTCGACAAAGCCTTCAAATCCATCCAGAATACCGATAACGGATGCGCCGTATTCGGTCATAGCTGGTTTTGCAATACTGCGAATAACCGCATTCAATCCCGGGCAGTCGCCGCCGCCGGTCAAAATTCCAATTCGTCGTAATTTACTATTCATTCGTCCTCTTCAAGTATCATGATTCTAAACGTCATATTTAAAAAGGTACGCAAATATACCCATTAAATCCAGATTCCCGGCAATCGAGCCTCTCCAGCAGCGGCCAAAGAGGCTTTTGTTAAATTCCGAGTTACGCTGAAGCTTTTTTCTCAATGCTGTCCTGATATTTTTCGCCAAGCCATGCTCCGAGGAAGGAAAGCAAAAAGCCGAGCACCAGTCCCACGATAAGATACGTCACAGGAACCATAAGATGGACGATAATTCCCAGAAATATCCAATCGAGAATAACCGCAGCGATTCCTGCGACGGCGGGTTCCCGAATGGTTTTTCCCGGCGATTTGAGCCCGACGACAAATCCGGTGACAACAAAGCTTATGACAAAACCGACAAAAGCGGATTTGAGAAGCCAGTCGAGAAAAATTGTGGAAAGAAGAAATACAAAAAATATATTCAGAGCAAATCCGACGACAATACCGACCAGAACCCACTTCCACTGGAAGTGGGTCAGATTCTTTTCTGCCTGAGAAGATTCATCTCCCTGCAATTTTTCGCCGACCCATCCGCCGACCCACGAAAAACTGACACCAAGCAGAAGCAGGAGAAAATCACTCAAAAAAGACTGCTGCAAATCGGCCGCCTGCACTGCAAAAAGAAGAAGGAGCATCAAAATCATGACAAAAGCACCGCCTATCGTCGCTTCTTTGATGGTTATACCGGGCGAGAAATATCCGATAATCGCCCCCTGGATAACAAATCCGACGAGCATGACCAGTGCCTGAATCTCGGCGCTGTGAAATGTCGGTGCGACGATAAAATACGAAGCGCCGACGACAATTAATCCCGCAATGACGGAAAGAATAACCCATTTCCAATGCAGCTGAGCTTCGTCGTGTACATGAGTTGACATATGAGTTTCTCCTTTATAGAAGTTTAGATGTGGCAATGACTTTTCTTTGAATCAATATTGAAAAAACAGTATGTAAAATCAACAAGGAAATTGTAAAGATATTGGTTCTAATCAGCGTGATAATAAAAGATCAAAAATCCCCCGTAAATTAGGGAAATTAAGTATCATGCATTCGCATAATTCATTTTTATGTTTCCAACTCCCTTTTGTTCAAAAGCGCCAGTCGGAGACATAAAGATATTAACATGTGTGAACATGTTACAAATGAGATAACTGAATCACATCTATGTCTTCACGGGGATTGAAAACTGAGCAAAAAACAATTGTTTCAGAATAAGCTGAGTTACAGATATTGTTCTTATGAATTTTTAAATGCATCAATTTGCCTTATATTTTCCGATTCCGGCAGTGTTTGCGATGCGGCAATTTTTTCCGAAAGCACGCCGAACTGCTTGTCCGCCAGATCGTAATTCGTTTTTGCATTATTCAGATGCTTACCCAGCGTGTCGAAAATTCCCGAAAACTTTTGAAGTTCCGTATTCAAGCGGGCAAGATTCTGGAATATTTCTTTCGCTCCGCGCTCAATCTGGAGTCCTTTGAGTCCAAGCGCAATAACCCGCAAATGCGCATAAAAGCTGTTGGGAGAAACCGGCACAACGCGTGCCCGCGTTGCGTATTCATAGAGCCCGTCTTCATCTCCAAACGATTCTTCACGGATAATAGTTTCATAATAGATGTTTTCCGCCGGAATATACATAAGCGCAAAATCGAACGTGCCTTCATCCGGAACGATATATTTTTCAGCGATAGCATCAATATGTTTTTTGACGTCCGACCTGAACAACCGTGCTGCAGTTTTCTTTTCTTGATCCGATTTTGCATCCAGCATCTTCCGAAAATTTTCCAGGGGAAACTTTGAATCGACCGGGACTTTACCTCCTGCGGTGTGGATAATCGCATCGACAGTCTGTCCGTTCTTGAATGTATATTGTATGCTGTATGCATTGACGGGAAGGACCTGTTTCAGCAAATCCTCGAGCAAAAGTTCACCAAGTCCGCCTCGCAATTTCGGCGCTTTTAACATCTCTTCAAGCTTTGAAACGCTTTGTCCTAATTCCTTAATTTCCTGTGTCGCCTTGCCCAATTCACCGAGCTTTCCCTGAACTTCTTGAATGACCTTTGCCGCCGTATCGAGCCGCTGACCCATCTGTCCGGTATTATTCTGCATCTGCTGCGCAACATTACCGAGCTGTACAGTCACAACGGAAAGCTGCTGGTTCATAGTCTCCGCCGTGTTTTGAAGGCTCTTGAAGACGACGTCAGTCGTATTCTTGAGGCTCGTGGCCAGCGTGTCTGTCGTATTTTTTAAATTTTGATTCACCTCGCCGCGCATAGCATCGATCTGCTGCTGCACCATCAAAGCCGATGCTTCGCTTTTTCCCGTGCCCGAACGCATGAGCCGGAAAAAAAGCACCAACACCAAAAGACCCACCATGACCGAAATACTGAGAGATACGATTTCCATTTTTTCCTCTACCGAAAAAAGAATAACGTTGTCGTTACAACGGCGACAACGCCGAAAATAGTTTGCGCCAGCGGAAGATGTTTTCGCTTGAGCCAGTCCCACACCGAAGACACGAGAATAATGATTCCAAGAAGGAGGATCGTCCAGAGACAGCACAACAGAGGCCCGGATAAATGACCATAATAATACCAGAGGCTTCGCTGTCGCCATAACTGCCCGTAAATAACAATCAAATGCCCTGCATAAGCCAGCAGCGATTGCCTGCTGAGCGGCAGAATGAACGACGTCGTCGTTTTTCTCCATTCGACATACCGCCAGCAGAGAGCAAGGAGCAGGATAACAATGCCCAGCCGTTCGAAAAAGAAAAACGGATTGGACCGTATATCTGAAAATCTGCCGAGAATTTCATACTGCCACGACGGCGGTATCATACCGGCTGCAAGCAAAAAGGCTCCGGCAAAAGCCATGCGAATAATAAATATTCGTTCACGATTGTCTCTGCGCGCTTCCATATACAACGCAGCGCAATAACCGGCGAACAGCATAAATCCCATCCACGGAAACAACGGAAACAAGGAAAAATGTCTGCCGTTGATATATGCTGCAATCGATGGATGCACAAACCGGACAAAATCGACATTGGATAGAAACGGGGAAACACCGGATACAAAAAGTCCGGAAGCGAGCAGTGCATATTTATACCGTTGATCGTTCCGGATAAAAATGCGCGCCATAAACAAAATGAACAACCCGACAGCAATGCACTGAAGAACATCTGCCTGATAAAACTGCAGCCATCCGGATTCCGTCGTTTCCGTCATCATTCTATGAAACGAAAAGAACGGAAGATGCAGATAGTAGCCGACGATCATCACCAGGCCGATCCGCCACAGCTGACGCCGGAAATCGGAACCGAAGGTGCGGAACGATTCCAATTTTCTCTGACTGGCTACGAGAAAAACAAAACCGGAAATAAAAATAAAGCTGGGAGCTACAAGCCCGTTGATAAAATTCAGTATTTCAAACCATTGCGTCTCGCGATAAGCAGGAATCATAAAAGCATTGAAAACATGAACCTCCACCATGACCATGACTGCCCAGCCGCGCAGTAAATCGATAAAGACAAAACGGGATTTTTCTGCCATGAGTCTTTGCGTGAAATTGTTTGTTTCCGGGTTGATAACCGCTTATAAAAGTTTCATCTTTTTACCGACTTTATTAAAAGCTTCCAGTGCACGATCGATGTCCTTCCTGCTTAAAGCTGCAGATATTTGCGCTCTCAACCGGGCTTCCCCTTTTGGAACGACAGGATACCAGAGGCCTTTGATGTACACTCCTGCCTTCAATAATTCCGCACTCATGCTTTGAGCAATCGAAGCCTCTCCGAGCATAATAGGGACAATCGGATGAGTTCCCGGAATAATGCGAAAACCGAGTGCGGCGATCTCTTTACGGAAATATGCCGTATTTTCGTGGAGACGCCGGACAATCGATGTATCTTTTACCAGAAGATGAAACGCAGCAAGCGACCCGCAGACAATCGCAGGAGGAAGAGTATTTGAAAAAATATATGGCCGTCCTTTCTGGCGCATGTATTCGATCAATGCCTTTGAACCGCTGATGAATCCGCCGGCTGCCCCTCCGACGGCCTTTCCGAGAGTACCGACAGTCACATCGACGGCGCCCGTTAGTCCGAACTCTTCCGCCGTTCCTCTGCCGGTTTTTCCGCAGACGCCGATACCGTGCGCATCGTCAACAAAAACAAGCGCATCGTATTTTTTTGCCAGTGCAAATATTTCCGCAAGAGGAGCAAGATCCCCTTCCATGCTGAACACGCCGTCGGTCGCAATCAGACGGAACCGGTATCCTTTGGACCTGTCTTCATCCAGCTGCCGTTCGAGATCCTGCATATTGCCGTGCGCATAAATTTTACGGTCGGTCGTCTCCGGTTTGCACAGCCGCTGTCCGTCGATAATGCTGGCGTGATTGAGCCGATCGCTGTAGAGAACATCTTTGTACGATTCGCATCCGAGCTTTTCGTTCGTCACCGCTTGAAAGAATGCAACATTGGCCGCAAAAGAAGAAGAAAAAAGAATTGTATCTTCCGTATGCAAAAATCTTGAAATGGTTTTTTCCAATTCCAGGTGAATGGTCTGAGTTCCGGTCAAGAACCGTACGGATGCCAATCCGTAGCCGTACGTCCGGATTCCATCGATAGCTGCTTTGCATACGGCAGGATGATTCGACAGACCAAGATAATTATTGGAAGCAAGCATAACAGCGCTCTTGCCCCGGACCATCACCGTCCCTCCCTGCGGCGACTGCAGGACGGTTTCGTATTTGGTCAGATTGCCTTCTTCGAGCCGCTGTAACTCTGCCAGAACCGCTTCTGTAAAATTCATTTTCCGCCATCCATATTTTTCTTCAACCTTACACAGAAGGATCCGTCCATCCCGTGTTCGTGCTGGAAGGTTTCAACCGTTCCGTTTGCCGCTGCCAGCTCCGGCTTCACAAACGATTGCGCCGGATCAATTTCAAATTCCGGATGGCGCAGCAGGAATCCTTTTATAAGGTCGATATTTTCTTCCGGTTCAATTGTGCATGTGCTGTAAACCAGAATGCCGCCGGGTTTGACAAGGTGTGCCGCATTTTCCAATATTCTCGATTGAATATCCGCCAACCGGGGTATATCCTCCGGCTCCCTGAGCCATTTTGCGTCCGGTTTTTTTGCAATAACACCCAGCCCCGAACAGGGAGCATCGACCAGAACTTTATCTGCCGGTGCAAGCTGTATGGCTGCCGCGTCTTCAGCAATCAAGCTCACATTGGTTATGCCCAAACGCTGGCATGCTTTTTCGACCAAATGAAGACGCGTTTCATACCTATCGACGGCAATAATTTCGCCTTCGTTTTTCATCAGTTCTCCGATATACGTCGTTTTACCTCCCGGCGCTGCACAGAGGTCGAGAATACGTTCTCCCGGTTTTGGGTCAAGAAGTGCAACCGGAATACCGGCGCTTTCGTCCTGCACTGAAAAAAAACCCTGACGGAAAAATTCCGATTTACCGATACCCGCCATGTGATGGAGCCGCACGAAATTCGGTAAATATTTCGATGGTTCATATTGAATCTGATTTTTATTCAATGCATCGAGAAATGATGCGCTGTCTTTTTTCAGCGAATTGAGACGCAAGGAAAGAGCGGGAATCGTATTATTTGCAGCCATCAATTGCCGGGCCTGTTCATATCCGTACCGCTGGATCCAGCGTTTGGTCATCCAGATCGGATGAGATTCAACCACCGCGAGATGGCGAACCTTATCTTCTGCCGGGTCCGGATATCGAATTCCATCCAGGTTGCGAATAATGTTTCGGAGAATAGCATTGACAAGATCGGCAACCTTCTGTCCCCGTACTTTCTTCATAAATTCGACCGCTTCATTGACGGCGGCGGATTGAGGAACCCTGTTGAGGAACATAATCTGATACAAAGCTATCCGGAGAGCATTTTTGATGTTGGTCTCCGCCTTTGTAAAATTTCCGTGGAAAAAACCCGTCAGAACCCAATCTAATTTCATTCTCCAGCGAACTACTCCGGTGACAATTTCATTCATCAAGCCTTTATCGAGTTCGTTCAACTCATCCGAAGATAATTCGGCTTCTATAAGCCTGTCGAGATAAGCGTCTGACCGCTCGAAGCGGTTTAAGATTTTTATCGCAACACCCCGTGCGCCGGTGTAAGCTCCTGCCGGCTGAATATTCTCTTTCGTGATCGTACCGTCCTGTGTGCTCATTCCGTTGTCTGTTTCTCCTCAAGTCCTTCATTGCGGCGTTCCTGCATGGTCGCTTCATACACGACGCGAAATATTTTTTCATCGATAGATGACAGCTCGATGCCCCGCCGCTCCATTGCTTTCTTTGCCGCTGCAATGGCTTTTTCAATCCCATACACAGCGGTTCCCTCGCCTGCCCCGCCCCACGAAAACGAAGGTACATATTTTTTCGGAAATGCCGATCCGAAAATATTGCAGCACACACCGACAACTGTGCCCGTATTGAACTTCGAGCCGATTGCTGTTTTCGAATGATCGCCCATCGTCAATCCGACAAATTGCAGGCCCGTATCCACTTGCCTGCCGGCAAGTGCAATCTTGACCGTACTGTAATTATTTTTAAGATCGCTCGTATTGGTTCCCGCACCAAGATTGACCCAGGATCCGATGTACGAATGTCCGAGAAATCCTGAATGCTGCTTATTGGAATATCCCTGGATAATCGATCCTTCGATTTCGCCCCCGACTTTGCACACCGGTCCAACGGTCGTATTTTCGTAAATTTTCGCCCCGGCTTTCAATATTGAATTTTGAAGAATTGCAGCAGGACCAAAAATAATCGTCTGCGGATAAACTTGAACGCCTTTTCCGATATAGATAGGTCCTCGATCCGCATTCAGAACACACCCAGGCTGCAGAAGGGATCCCTGTTCAATAATGATTCGTTTCTTTCCGCTGAGAAATGTTCCCGGTGCAAGTTTTCCCCGGATTCTCTTTTTTGAGCCGGACCTTTTTTCCATGAATGTAAAGTCCTCCGCTAATTGACCGGAATTTTTCTGAACGAGATCCCATGGAAACGAAACAAGTTCGGCATCGATATCTTCCGATGCGATACCGGAGAAATCAGAAAAAGAAAGCGGCGCAGAGAGCCTTGCACGCAATTTTTTCAAGTTCTCACCGTGCACAAATGCGGCGACAACTTGAGAGTCGTGTATATAGACTGTATCCTTTGGGGCCGCCGAAAAGATTTTTTTGATAAGCTTTTGAGAAGCGATGATTCTGCCGTTTATAAAAAGACACTCGTCGGAAGGAATTTCATTAACGAACACACCGGGATTATCGCGTTGAACGCTCCCGGCCAAATATGAACGGCATTGGAGTGTAATGCCGGTCTTCGGCGCACGCAGAAGAATTTTTTCTTTCAACTGGAATATTCCGCATCTCAGATCGTAGACCGGACGGAAGTATACAAGCGGTAAAAATTGTATGTGCTGGGAATCCTCAAAAATACAGATGTGGCGTACCATGGTTCCCTCCTTGTGTGCGGGAGAGTGCCTTCTCTCACTCGTGTGCCTCAAAAAACCCGGCGGAATAAAAAAGCGGAATGCATTCTTCCGATACATTCCGCTTTCTGAATTGACAAATTTTCGTTATGCTCCTGTAGAAACCGGCGCTGCCTCTTTTTTCGCGTATTTCCTTCGAAAGCGCTCGATACGTCCGGCAGAATCGAGAAGTTTTTGCTTCCCGGTAAAGAACGGATGACAGCTGGAACAAATTTCTATGTGCAGGTTGCCGACAGTGGAGCGGGTTTCGAACGTATTACCGCATACACATGCGACAATCGATTTCTTATAAACAGGATGAATTCCTTCTTTCATGCGTTACCTTTCAAATTTTCTGACATTTAAGATACACAAAAAGATGAAAAATTGCAAAAGAAAGTTATGTTTCTCCGGTTTTTCCCTCTTCTTCATTGTGAATGGTGTGTTTTAAGTGTTCCTCAAAAATTGTATATAAAATAGGAACAAAAAAGAGCGTCAGAATAGTCGAAAAGGACAATCCGCCGATGANNGCAAGCGATGTCATAAGAATCGGTTTTAAACGAGTCCTGCCGCCCCGTACGACCGCATCATGCAGCTCTGCACCGTTTGCACGTAAATGGTTCGTATAATCGACCAGAAGAATTCCGTTGCTGACCACGATGCCGACNNTTTTTCTGCTGCTCGACATTTCCCGTCTGTTTAATTTCAAATCCCGGCGGAACATTCAGTCCATCGAGCTTCTTCTGGATATCATCGGAAACACTTCCCAGATCGCGTCCAACGACATTGGCGGTGACTTCAACCAAACGCTGCTGATATTTTCTGTNNGACCATGACGATGACCCCCTGAAACGACGTAACCGACAGCGTCGTATGTGTTAAAAACAATGTCCAGAAAACACCCGCGATACCCAGAGGGACGGTAAACATAATAATAAACGGATCAATGAAGGATTGGAACTGCGACGCCATAACGACGTATACCAGCATGATAGCGAGTGCAAATGCAAGACCCAGATCCCTGAATGTCTTTTTCTGCTGCTCGACATTTCCNNCAAACGCTGCTGATATTTTCTGTCGATCTGAACAGGGCCGGCCTTCCGCTCAATGTTTGCGATATTGCCGAGCAAGACCTGCTGTCCGCCTGCACTCGTGATCGTCAATTTTTTCAGGTCTTCGATTTGATTGCGATAGTCCTGATTCAGCCGAACAAGAATATTGTATTGATTTCCCGAAACCGGATCCGTAAAAACCGATGCAGCGGATCCATTCATACAGATATTGATCGTATTGGATATCGTCGCGACATCGATCCCCAGTGCACCGGCTTTATTACGATCAATGTTAATATGAAGTTCCGGCAGATTATCGTCGCGGCTGATCTGAACGTCTGCTGCCCCCGGAACCGAACGCATCATCAATGCAATTTCTCTTGCCAGCGCGCTGCCGGTCTCCAGGTCGAATCCTCTAATTTCAACATCGATAGGAGCGGACGATCCGAAATTGAGAAGATAGCGCAAAATTCCTCCCGGATTGACAAAGGTCTGGATACCGGGAATGCGGGCGAGCCTCCGCCGCAGGTCGGCCGCAATATCAAAAACGGATCGATTGCGAGCTTCCGGAGAAACAAGTCCCACTTGAATATTGCCGGCATGACTTCCGGAATTGCCGCCTCCAATTCCGCCGGCCGTCTTCGTATTTGTCGTAATGCCGACATCCGTTACCATCACCTGTGTTTCCGGAACAGAAGAAAGAATGATTTTTTCCAGGTTACGCGCAACCGTATCCGTTCCCTCGTACCGGGAACCTACAGGCAATTTGTAATTGATGGTAAATCTGCTTTCGTCTTGATCGGGAAAAAATTCCGTCCCGATAAAGAAAATCAACCCGAACGATAAGAGAGCAAACAAAAGAATGCTGATGACAATAAACTTCCTGTTGCGCATTGTCCACCGGAGCATGCGTTCATAAGAATCCTCGATCCGTTCCAGAATATCGTAAAAAAGAACTCTCATTCGATCGGAGAATTTTAACGATGTGCGGTTTAATTCTTTTTCCGGGGGCAGATAGTTCAGACACATGAGCGGCGTCACCGTCCGGGAAACGAAAAACGATCCGAATAAAGCCACTGCAATAGTAATAGTCAGCGGTATGAACAACAATTTCGCAATGCCGCTCAAAAAGATAACAGGTAAAAAGACGATGACGGTTGTTAGCGTCGAAACAAAAATCGGCGACGCTACTTCTCTGGCAGCGTCCAGCGTCGCATCGAGTTTGGTCTGACCTTTCTTGCGCATGTTATAATGCCGCGAAATCGCTTCGAGTTCGACGATCGAATCGTCGACCAACCGTCCGACGGCAAGCGCCAGACCGCCGAATGTCATGATATTCAGCGTAATGCCGCCGAAACGGAATAAAATAAATGTAATGAGGATCGACAGCGGGATAGCGACGACGATGATCAAGGTTCCCTTTACATTGCGGAGAAACAGAATAATAATAAGCATCGCTAAAATACCGCCCAGCATGGCCTCACGCTGCAATCCGGAGATCGTCTCGCGTATGTAGACGGATTGATCGAAAGAAACCGTCAATTTGACGGTGGCGGGAATTCCTGTCAGCTTCGGGACATTCCGGATAACATTGTCGACAACCTCAACCGTATTCGCGCTCGACATTTTCAGCACGCGCAGCATCACACCCGGTTTTCCGTTGACACGAACAATCTCCGTCTGTTCCTGATAGCTGTCTTCGACAGAACCGATATCCTTGATGCGGACAGGAACATTATGAACCGTTTCCACTACGATATCTTCCATCGGCCGGACAACGTTAAAGAGACTTTCAGTCTTCAGTGTATAATCAAACGGACCGGTTTTAAGATCGCCGGAAGGCATAATAAGATTGGAGTTTGCAATAACATTAAAAATCGCAACCGGCGACAATCCGAGCGCCTGGATCCGGTTGCGATCCAGGGTTATATGAATTTCCCGTATTCTTCCTCCGGATACGCCGGCTGAAGCGACACCCGTAATATGTTCTATCTGCGGTTCGATGACATTATAGGCAAGATCGTACAAATCCCGCTCATCCATATCCCCTTCGACAGCCACAAGACAGACCGGCAAATTTGTGATATCGAAACGAAGGACTGAAGGCTGTGTGATACCGGTTGGCAGTTGATTCAGAACGCGATTCACCCGCTGCACGCAGTCGACCAGACCGACATCGGTGTTGGCATTCCAGTTAAAATTAACGCGTACCACGGAAAGACCTTCGCGTGTCGATGACTGTACGTAATCGACATCGTTGATCGAGCTGACGCTTCGTTCTATCAAACGCGTCACGCTTTGTTCCATATCAAGGGGACTTGCACCCGTGTAATACGTTACCGTCGTTACAACCGGAATCGTAATATTCGGAAGCATATCGATTGGAAGCTGTGTAAGCGAGACGAATCCGAGTAAAACGATCGTGAGAGCAAAGAGGAATGTAGAAATCGGATATCGGAGAGCGAGCCGCGTCAGCCACATAACAAACCTCGATTATTTTTGAATGGAGACTGCGGATCCGTCCTTAACGAATTGCTGTCCAATTATGATAATTGTTTCCTCACCGGATAAGCCTGCAAGAATTTCTGTATGAGCGTTCTGTTCGACCCCTGTTTTTACGGAAATTTTATGCGCCTTGCTTTCTTCTACCGTAAATACGTAATATCCCGAATCGTCTTTGAGCAAAGCATCGCTCGGCACAGTGACGGCATTCGTCTTTTGATCGACAGCGAATACAATAGTAGCGAACATTCCCGGCTTGATAACCCGCGACCGGTTGGGAATATCCACTTCTATAGCCATCGTACGGGTCGAGAGATCCACGGCCTGGCTAAAACGGCTGACATGTCCCGTGAATTTCTGTCCGGGCAAAGCATCGAACATGATCGATGCTGTCTGCACGCGGTACATCTGCTGTAAATCTTTTTCCGGGATCGAAACGATGATTTTTACGCTGTCGAGGTTCATCATAGTAAAGAGCGTTGTAGTGCTTGCCGTTACCAGCGCGCCGGCATCCAGGAATCGTGCCGTCACAAACCCGTCGAACGGTGCGATAATATGAGCATAGCTAAGATGTGTTGCAGCTGCATCAAAATTTGCTTTTGCAACTTTCATCGCCGCTTTTGCATTATCGACATCCTGCTGGGATGCAAGGCTCTTATCGAAGAGTTGTTTCGTCCGCTCGAACAAGAGAAGCGTGTTGTCGTGCGTCGCTCCCGTCTGCTGGTAAATCTGATACAATTCCGTTGTATCTATTAAGGCAAGCAGCGTTCCCGAATGAACGAATGTTCCCATTTCCACATAGTTCCTGTCCAGGTTGCCGGCGACCTTTGCATAAATTGCCGCCTGTTGTATAGGAAGAGCGTCTCCCGTGTAGGATAAAATCGACTGTACATTTTCATGGAATGGCTTCTGGATTTTTACCAGTGCGACTCCCTGCCGCCTGGAATTTAAATCAGAAGATGTAACAACAAATCGAATAACAATAATTACGAGAAGTACAAGAAGAACTCCCAATCCCCAGAATATTTTTTTTTTGCTCCCTATTTTGTTTTCCATAAATCCTTATTTTTTAAAATCCTTTCATGTACAAGTTCCGTCTTTTGCTACTTCTTCTTCGCTGCGGAAGTGTCTTTGGCAGTTGTTTCGTTTTTCTTATTATTCGTTTTATTAAGATCCTGGTAGAACTGATCAAAAAGAAGTTTTTGTTCGGGGTTCAACAAATCTTTTACCATCGCACGCGTCGAATCTTTAATGCGCGACATTTCCTGTCTATGAGCATCCATGATAGGTTTCATGCTTAAGAACAAGGAATCCGCTTTTGCCAGCTGTGCATCGCTCAGTTTCACACGTTCCTGAAACATTTTTATAAACTCTACATGTGTCAAAGGCTTTTTGGGAACAAACAGATTGAATGCGACCAGAACGCCGCAGAACACGCCGAGTATAAAACTGAATATAATAAAGAGAATAGTTTTTGTTTTCGGTTTCATAAAAATCTCCATTGCTATTTGCTCATCATTGCCATTGAGACGTCGTTCCGCAATGTCTCGTCACCAGCCAGGAGTACCGCCGATACGGCCGAATCGCTTGTTACCTTAATCCGAGAATCTGCGATAAACGTCGTCGGCAGCGAATTCTGAAAGCTAAGAACAGCGATCCAGAGCGCTGCAGCGCCGCTTAGAAGCACGACCGTCCACCGTGCTGCCGCTTCGACATCGGACCAACGGACTTGAGTTTCTTCCTTCTCGCGCAGTTGATCCAGCACGCGCATTGCAAAACCGGGAGAAACCTGGATATGCGCTTCATGGCGTATATGAGTATGCACGGCCTGAATCTCTGCGAGAAAGTCACGGCATTCTTTGCAAACATTCAGGTGCTCTTCGGCCATCATACGTTCCGTATGACTGATCTCTCCGTCTGCAAATGCGGAGACCAAGAGTTGTAGATCGGTGTGTTTCATACCTGCTCCTTGAAATATCCCTGCAATAATTTTCGCATTTCCGCTCGTGCCCGAAAAAGACGGGACTTCACCGCTTCCAATGAAATGTTCAGCGTTTCTGCAATTTCATTATAGCCGTAATTTTCATATTCGCGTAAAATCAATATCTGCCGATGTTCCTCGGAAATCCTCTGAAGCGCCTGCCGAACGACCTGCCTATCTTCTTCCATGATCAGTTCATCGGAAGGCAAGATGTTCTGTTTCTCCTGCCGATGCTCTTCAATTCCTTCTTCTGTTAAAAAATCCAGCGAAAGAATACGTTTTACTTTTCGTTTCCGCGTTTCATCGAAGCAAAGATTCATTGTAACGCGATACAGCCATGAAAAGAACGGAGCATCAAAAGTGAATCGAGGCAGGTAGCGGTACGCCCGGATGAAAACTTCCTGTGTCACATCGTCCGCGTCATCGCGGTTGCCCAGAGTCAAATAGACGATATTGGCTATCTGCCGCTGGTACTTTTTGACCAGTTTTTCAAAAGCTTTTTCGTCACCGGCTTGCACTGCCCGAACCAGCTCGTAATCTTCTGCTGCCTGTCGTTCAACTTTCATCGTATAAACGAGTCATTTCCTTAAATGTTTCTTTTTATCCGCATATAAAACCGGGGAAAATCTTTTCCTTCCGCAGAAAAACCGCATCTTTTCATCTGGAGCTTCGACGCCGTTTATACCCGGATTTTTCTCAGATTCCTGCTACTCTCCGGCTTCTTCTATTACTCCACCGCCCACAACATCGTCATGATCATAAAACACGACCGATTGACCCGGTGTAACGGCCCTTTTCGGCTCCTCGAAAATGAGCCGTATCTTATTTTCTCCGGCAGGATAAATCATCGCATCGGCAGCTTCGTCCTTATAGCGCACTTTTGCCTGTACACGCATTGGTCTCTCAATACCGATGAGTGCGACCCAGTTGATCTGCCCGGCAAGAAGGGATCGATGATATAACTCCTTATCCGGTCCGATCGTCAGCGTGTTCGTCCTGCTGTCGATTCCGGTCACGTACATTTTTTTCCCGAACGCTCCGATATTGTGCCGCTGACCGATCGTATAGAACGGATATCCTTGATGCTTCCCGACGACTTTTCCGTCGAGAACAATCTCTCCACCCGCAACATTTTCCGAAAGATTTCTCACACGCTCGGTTAAAAACCGGTCATACCGGTTGTCCGGAACGAAACAAATTTCAAAGCTTTCCTGTTTTTGAGCATTCCGAAGCCCGAATTGTTCAGCAAGAGCCCGTACTTCCGGTTTTTTTTTGCCGCCAAGAGGAAACAATGTGCGTTTCAGGGCATTTTGGGATATTCCCCAAAGCGCGTACGATTGATCTTTCTCTGCATACAATCCGCGGGAAAGGATGGAACGATTCGTGGTTTCGTCAAACCGCACACGCGCATAATGCCCCGTCGCGATGAATTGTGCACCGAGTGCATCCGCTTTTTTCAGCAGCGCTCCCCATTTGATCTCCCTGTTGCAAATGACGCATGGATTCGGGGTTCTGCCCTTTAGATATTCATCAACAAAATTTTGGATAACCGTTTTGCCGAACTCTGCGCGAAAATCTACCACATAATGCGGAATATCCAGTTTTGCCGCAGCCATGCGCGCATCGTTGACCGCACCGAGTCCGCAGCAGCTCGCTTCATTCTCGACATTCCCTCCGACTTCGTCATACTCGTACGTCTTCATCGTTATTCCGATAACACGGAATCCCTCCTCAAGCAGCAACGCTGCAGCAACCGAAGAATCGACGCCGCCGCTCATCCCGACGACCACCGATGGACGTTCTTTTTGTTCCATACAAGAAAGATACGAAAGAATTTCCGAGGAAGAAAATTCCTCGATAACGAGTCACAGAGGCTCATGGTTCGACAGTCTTACCATAGAACCGCATTTTTCCTGCATAACATCAGAAGTTGAAGGACTCTATTAGGGAACGACCTATCGACTCACGAGCAGCAGCATATTGTTCGCCCGCCTGAATCGGAAACACCGCATCCTGAAGGTTTCTAAATTGAATAATCGAATTGAATTCCGATTCGCCGAAAAACAGATCCGTCGATTTTATCCTGTCCCGAACCGATAGAATCGACAAAGTTTTTTTTGAGCTGTAGGTATTTCACGCTCAGTAAAGCTTTTGGGAAAATCTCAACGCCCGCAATCAAGTACCACCGGAAGCCCTCTCCATACAAAGCAGTGCTGCTTGACGCGCCGGGCAAGTCCGCTTCATATACGTACAACCGGGAATCATAAGAGGATGTATGAAAAAAGGCGAAGCGTATATTCATTGTAAAGCCCGGGAACGGCTTTCCGCCAACATCCTGGAGCAGAAGGATTCCCGATTCGCTCTTGGCTTCTCCGCTGTAGTCCACCGAGACGCAGCCGATTCTGGTCGTCGTTTCGATCCTGTGCGAAAAGTGCCACAGCATATCGATCTGATAATTGTTTTGGACGCGCGGAGCTATAAAATCGATTTCCCGGCTGTTCAAATCTTCCGTTTGATCGAGAGCCCGTATCCTCTTGCTTTCACACCGGATATCGATTTCACAGTTTCTTCGGATATCCCATTCCGCACCGGCCATACAATCATATCCGGTATTATCATATCTCATCCCTTTGCTCACTGCGCCGCACACAAATTGATCGTAAAACGAAAGAATACGGATTTGCTTTTTTGCAGTCCATAAAAATCCCATATAGATGCCGCTTTCTTCCTTTCCGCCGCTGCTCTCACTGAACGCATTGCCGTACGGGCTTTCATAATTTTCCGAATAGTGCCTGCCAAGGATGCTGATCAGAAGAACAGAACTCGGACGGATCTGCACGCCGCCAAGAAATGCCGTCCTTTTTTCAGCATCGCACGCACACTCTCCGAACGCGTCGTATATCGAGGACGAATAGGCAGCATTGAATCCTGCGGCAGCGATCGATGTCCGGGGGCCGCCGGCTGTATCGGATAAAACACAGGGATTGTCGTATATCACCCGGTATCCGCAAAGTCCGCAGCGCAGTTTTTCCGCTGGATTCGTCTCGGCGCAAAACCCGTACAGGTGTTCCGTCGAAGAGTGCCAGTTTCGAACGTCGCTTTCCGTCCGGAACGATCCGCTCTCTTCGATACTTTGAATAACCGAATTGCTGTCGATGTGTGCATTCAGCGGTTTGCATGAAGCGAAAATCTGCACATGTATATCGTGCAGCGCTACATCTGCGGCGCATCCCCGCAGATGTAAATTTTCATTCGTCGAAAGACTCGAATGAATTTCGCCGGAATTTTTTCGTATCGATGATGTCTCCTCTCCCGCTTTTGCAAATCCCTGGTAATGCCACAGCACCAATCCCTGTCCGGCGCCGGCCGTATAATCGCCCAGAAGAAGCGAAGAAGAGACGGCAGGAAACGAAGCAAGACAGTATCCGCCGGTAAATCCGTTCGCCAAACGCTCCCCGGCGTCTTTCTCCGATGTTATTCCGATTCGTAATTCCGAACAGACGGAAGACCACGAAGCCTGCGGTTTGATACGGGCGGTCAGCTTGCTGCGAAAAGCGTAAGGATCTCCCAGAAATTTCCCGTCGAGAAATCCGGCGCTCTCCTGCAGATTGCGGAACAACGTTTGCCTCAGACTCCCTTGTGCTGCACGACCGGCGCCGGATGTACTGAAAACCATATTACGTGTCAGCATCGGCAGCATTTCCGAGGTCATGCCGTCGACCTGTGCAATATCGGAAAGTTCAAGAAAAGGCCGTACGGCACGGCGTTCTATAATGTTTTTGGCAAGCAGCGGCGTCATTCCGGGAATACGGAGTAATTCATCTTGAGATGCCGTATTTAAATCGATCGGTGTTTCATCCCATGTCTGCATGAATTCCTCGTAGGATGTGCTGCTTCTCTCGGCGTCTGTTCGAAGGCAGCGCTCAATGACTGAAGCCGGAATTTCAGCGGCCTGCTCATCTTCTGTTTGGGGAAACAGAGGTACTGCATTGAAGATAAGGCATATACAGCAAAGAACGATATGAAGGTTTTTCATAAGACAAATCCGATCTCAATTTGATGTGTCCATCCTAATTCCGTATGACTGTATCCGGCATATCCGAACTCAAATCTGCCGATAAAGTATGAAACTCCCATGCTGAATTTTTCCGGATTCTTTGCAACACCGGCACGCACGGCTATGATATGGAGAATGGTCTGCTCAATCCCTCCTTTTATCATGATTGAAGACCGGCTGTCGTTCTCTATTTCGATGCTGCACACAAATGACGGGAGGGGTGAATAGGCTATACCTGCAGAAAAAGTCTGAGGCAGCTTTTCCTGATTAGCGAAGGAACGCAGCGGAAGAAGATTCGCTGCCGTGCATCCGATGCGAAGACATTCCCCATACAATCCCAGAATTCCGATATCGAGAGCTCCGGCGGCTGCAGTGCCGTAGCGGACAATATCAATCCGATGCCCGTGTAACGACACCCCCGCGTAAAGATGCGGTTCGATGACCGCTCCGGTCCCGAGATAGAGAGCAGTTTCATGATAGAGATCAAAGCCGAATTGTTCTACGGCAAGAGCGACGGTAAAATCGGAGAAAGGCACGGCGCATGCAAAAGCTGCGGTTCGAAGTTCCGGCAGTCCGAATTGCGACGGCACAAGAAAACTCTCGAATTCGGATGTATGGATTTGTGCAAGTCCGGCTGCATTATAGTATAATGCCCATGGCTGATCGGCAATTGCCCCGAATGCATCGGCCATTCCTATCGCTTTGACTCCTCTTCCGTTTTGCTCCCCGGCGCATCTGGTCCGGTATAAAGGGCTGAGGAAACAAATGAGGAGAAGAAAAAAATATTTTTTTGCTTGATGAGCCGGTCGAAAATAAGTACATTCCCCTGGTAGAATCATGGAGAAAAATCCCCTATGCGAAGCACCCTCGTTCTTTTCGTATCCCTGACGGTAGTCTCTGCTGCTGTCTCTCAGGATCTGGCGTGTTCGGTCAGTGTCAATGCCGACAATGTTCCTTCAGCACAGCGAGATTATCTGAAAAACTTTAAATCCGATATTGAACACTATCTCAACAGCACTCGATTTTCATCGGAAGAAGTAGAGAATAAAATAACCTGCGCATTCGATGTCTTTTTTAAATCTTCGAACGGCAATCAATATACTGCACAGGTCTATATTACAAGTACGCGTCCAATTTTCGAGGGAAATATCAAAACCGATAGAGTTTCACAGATGATCCGCATCCTTGATGAAAGCTGGGACTTTACATATACGCCGAATCAGCGCATCATCCTGGACGACTTTATTGTTGACCCCTTTACGGATTTTCTCAACTATTATGCTTACATCATCATCGGCTTCGATGCTGAATCGTTTATTCCCATGTCGGGAAGCAAATATTTTCAAAAAGCTCTCAACATCTGCCATCGTGAGGGAAATCTTTTAAACGGCAAAGCCTGGCAATCCTCATCGAGCAACTATGACCGATACGGTCTTGCAGACGAGCTCAACAGTCCAACGTACGATTCGTTTCACACCGCGATGAATAGTTATTATTTCGACGGCATAGATTCGCTTGCCGTAAAACCACAGGCAGCTTTTAACGCTCTTCTTGAATCATTAAAGACTCTTTCAACGCTTCGCCGTGAAAATCCGATGAGCGTTCTTCTGCGTCAATTTTTTGATGCAAAGTACAAAGAGATAGCAGAAGTCTTTTCTACATTTCCGAACCGCGTAGTCTACGATCAGCTTGCCCGTTACGATCCTGAACACCGCTCGAATTATCAGGATTGGCAAAACAAGCCTTAGCCTGTCTAATCCATCAAACGTGCGGAAAGGATCGTATCTCCGATCTGGATGCGGCTTGCGACATCCAGACCTTCAATTGCTTTTGCAAAAACCGTATACGTTCCGTCCAGATGTATTGCCGGCCAATATGTTACAAAGAATTGACTTCCTTCCGTATCTTTGCCGGCGCTCGCCATACCGCACGATCCTTCTTCGAAGCGGGCAAACGATATTTCCGTTCTCAGCGTATATCCGGGCCCGCCCCATCCGTCGCCGCGCGGATCTCCGGTCTGAACGACGAAGTTAGGGACTACGCGATGGAAGTACAAACCGTTAAAAAATCCTTTTTTAACAAGACGCACAAAACTCAATACTGTAAAAGGTGCGTCTTCTTTCTTCAGGCGAAGAACGATCCTTCCCTTCGATGTTAAAAGTTCAACACGCTGATCGGATTTGATGGATTCAAGTTCCGACCAATCTCGTCTCGATTTTTTTTCCACTTCCTGAGGAAGCGGGACGATCGTCGATACTTTTTGCGTAATTTTTTCTACAACCCGCCGGGCTTCCTTTGCTACCGGCAGCAGCCGGGAACCGATCATTTCCTGCAGAAAGGGCACACTTTTCTCCCAGCCTATCTGGCCGACCGCATCGATGATTGCAATTTGAGTCTCTATATCGTCCGGAGAGTCAAAAGTATTCGAAACATCGGCAAAATTTTTGATCATTTTTTGTTTGCGCTCGTCGGTCGATAAGATCCACCCGGCAGAGGGCTGACTGAACAGGTTGGCAACCACCGTAGCTATCCCGATATCGTTTCGGCGAAGCGACTGCCCGGCTTTTTCCAGAATAACCGGAATAAGGTTTTGAATAGCCGTTGAATCTATGCCTATGGCAACGAATGCCTTCATCGTCAGAAATTGACGCACATAATCCCAAGCGGTCATCGACAACGGAATACTCTTGTCGTTCAAAAGGCCAAGGAGAAGATCCAGATGTTTTTTTGTAAAACGCGCTGCAGAAGCTTCGATATATTTTTTCTTTATAAAGATCGAACTCGCAGGATCCTGAAGAATAAAATCGTAATCATCGATAAAATCCGGATAATGCAGTCCCAAAACAACCAGCGCTTCTCCCCGCACTGCATCGCTTGCTACGCCCTTCAAACCGATAATCCGCTGTAATTCCTTTCCGATCTCCGCATAGGTACTCGAATGCTGGAGAGTATCAGCCGAAATGACCATAAGATTTTCGAGCATGGCAATAATGCAATGATCGTTCGAAAAGCGAAGATACGGAACGATCTTCTCCAGCGCCTGGCCGCGGGAAAACTGAATGATCGTTCTTGTTTTTTCAATTTGAACAAGGACTCTCCAATCATGCAATTTATTTTCCGTCGATTCTAAAGAATCGAGAATGGCTTTACCGTTTTCAGCTCTTGTTCTTCCAAGCAGTGTCGCAAGATTCATGCGTACAATCGGATTCGGATCCCCCGCAATTTGCAGAAGGAGATCGTTTTGTTTTATAATCTCCAGACCGATCAAACCGTATGGAGCCGCATGCCAGAGCGTATACAAAGCCGTCGATCGCACCGCAGCAGAAGTATCGGAAAGCATGTTAAAGCACGACCAAACCAGGCGCTCCGATTTTATACCGCGCAAAGCAAATCGAGCGAAGCTCAAAGCGAGACCTTCCTGAGCATATTCGGGCATATTGTTGATAGTCAAAGAATCAAGCATCATCATATCGCCGCATCGTCCCAGTGCATCCAAATATGTTTTTTGCGTTTCCCTGTCTTTTTCTTTCTGCAATACGGCTAATAATTTTTGCGCCGCAAGCGAATCGCTGAGATATCCCAATGCCAGCGCCGCAGCGGCGCGCACACGAGGCACTCTATCGGCGAGCAGCGGAATAATGACACGGGCAGAAGAGTCTTCCTGGATATTGGCAAAAGCAATCAACGCCCGGTACCGGAGGTTCTCGTCTGTCGAGGAGAGATATCCGGCCAGCCTTCCGCCGCCGAGGGAACGCTGGTCTTGAAGCTGAAGAATATCTTTTTCTTCCGAAGAAAGACTTTGTGCCTGAACAGAGCTAAAGAGCAATGCAAAAAATCCCAGTGCAACGATTTTTTTAAATAAATTCATATATTTTTTACGCACATTCTCAGAGGAAAATGCATGTCTTTCTTTATTTTTTGTGATTGATAATACGATGACCTTGTCGTAAAAATAATCCGCAGTGAAACCGTTTAAAATCCCCTTCTGCATTTGTTTATTATACTTCAACTTTTTTGATATGTCAAGGAAGAATTTTTAAGAAAACAGAATTCAGGAGATAGAATTCAGAATTCAGAATAATTTTCGGAATATCATTCCAGAACCGGAACTTTGTCCGAATTGAGAGACCTTCCGCCCTCTGCGTCCGGAATATTCAATGCAAACAATGCCGCTGCATTGAATGTCGTCGCCCATGCCAGTTCCAATTCTTCCACGTTTAGCGTCTGCGCGAGCATTTTACCGATTCGGGCGATATGCGCCGGTTCATTGCGGCTTCCGCGGAGCGGAACAGGAGACATATACGGAGAGTCTGTTTCCAAAAAAAACCGGCTTACTCCTAACGCCCTAACGACATCGAGTGAGGTCGATTTTTTAAATGTCACATTTCCCGTAAACGAGACCCAAAAACCCATCTCCCGCACATGCAGAGCTTCTTCAATGGTGCCTGAAAAACAATGGAAAACTCCCCTTCGAGGCGAACTGCCGGCCCGCCACGCCGGATATCTCCGTACAGTTTCAGCTACAATCGCACAGGTATCGGCCATTGATTCGCGGGTATGGAGAACGCACGGAAGATTCCGCCTCGCCGCAAGATCGATCTGTGCAGCGAACACTTCCGTCTGCTTTTCCCGCGGCGAAAAATCATAATGGTAATCGAGTCCGATTTCGCCGATCGCAACAACTTTTGGATGACGCGTCAGCTCTTCCGTCTCTCTTAAGACTTCATCTGCAGCGCCTGATGCATCGTGCGGATGGATACCAACGCAGGCTGAGATCTCCGGAAATTTTTCCGCAAGCGCCACCGCTTCCCGGCTTGTTTTTAAATTTGTTCCCGGAACGATAATGGCACAGATTCCCGCTTCCTTTGCACGATTGAGAACCTCCTGCAAGTCTGCGCCGTACTCTTCAAAAAAAAGATGGGCATGAGAATCGATATACTGCGGCATGATAGGAAATCCTTTTTTCTTTTAAGATAATACGGCAAACTTCACGCGAATTCAAGTTTTTCCATTTTCGTACGCATTTGAACATTGGAATTTTTAGCTCTTGTGCGTATATTCAATTCAATATACATTATCATCATTGATCGCTGTACATGAATGCACCGGAAAATTCAAGTCTACGACGCCGCACCTATGAACAAACCTACGTGCGGGGCCTTTTCGACTCCATCGCCTATCGCTACGATGCACTCAATCATATACTGAGTTCCGGCGTCGACATTCTCTGGCGGAGACGTGCCGTGAACCTTCTCAAGCCTCTGCGGCCGCGATTGATACTCGATGTGGCAACCGGAACAGCAGACTTTGCAATCGCAGCTGCGCGCATCCATCCCGAGCATATTACCGGTATCGATATATCGCCGAAGATGCTGGAACGGGGGAAGAAAAAAATTTCCGCCAAACATCTGGACAATCTCATTACGCTGGAAATCGGTGAAGCGGAACATTTGCGTTTTCCTTCTGAATCATTCGATGCAGTTACGGCAGCTTTCGGTGTCCGAAATTTTTCCGATCTGGAAAAGGGATTATCGGAATTCCACCGCATCCTCCGCCGCAAAGGCGCTGCGGTCATTTTAGAATTTTCTACGCCGGCGCATGTTCCCGCTGCGTTGATTTACAGATTTTATATCAACCGAATCCTTCCGCGCATCGGAGGATGGCTTACACGCAGCCGGAGTGCCTATGAATATCTGCCGTCGACAATGTCGGAATTTCCGGATTCCCCGGCATTTTCAAAGCTTCTGCTTTCTGCCGGTTTCGGCACAGTGCGCTGTTTTCCACAAACCTTCGGCATCGCTACAATATATCTTGCAATAAAATAGAGGTTCGCACCATGAATGACAGAATTATACATGTGGGACACAGTCCCGATCCGGATGATGCTTTTATGTTTTACGGTTTATCATCGGGCAAAGTAAAACTCGAAGGTATTACCATTGAGCACCGGCTGGAAGACATACAAACCTTGAACCAGCGCGCAATGAACCGGGAATTGGAAGTAACGGCAATTTCCGCGCATGCGTACCCCTCTGTTGCGACGGATTATTGGATTATGGCCACCGGTGCAAGTATGGGAGAAGGGTACGGGCCGGTCATCGTTTCCAAAAAATATAAATCCCTCGAAGAGTTGAAAGGAAAAACCGTTGCGACGCCGGGCAAGCTGACGACAGCGACTCTGCTCTTTAAAATTTTTACGGACGGCATTGCTCATACCGATATTCCGTTCGATCAGATTATGCCGCGGGTCGCTTCCGGAGAATTCGATGCAGGGCTGCTCATTCATGAAGGTCAGATTACCTATGAAGCCGACGGGTTTAAAAAAATTCTCGACTTCGGGGAATTGTGGAAAGAACGGTACGGAACGCTTCCGCTTCCGCTCGGCCTGGATGTTGTCCGGAAAGATCTCGGCGAACAGCTTGCACGGCTGCTCTCCGACGGACTTAAAAAAAGTATTCATTACGGTTATACGCATCAGGAGGAAGCAATCCCGTATTCTCTTCAATACGGCAGAGGCATCGACGGAAAGCTCGGCGCACAGTTTGTAAAAATGTACGTCAACGAATTGACTATCGATATGGGGCAGCGCGGAAAGACAGCGCTGGAAACTCTTTTTCGTCTCGGTTCGGAGAAAAAACTTATTCCCCCTGTTCCGTCCATAGAGCTTTTTTAAGTGATCGGTCTCTTTAAAATATTCGATGCCCATGTTCATCTCTATGGGGGCACCTACTTCAAGTACCTTGTCCGGCAAAAGCCAAACCGGCTGGATATAGCTTCGGAATTGCGCGCGCTAGCGGCAAAAGGACATATTGAATTACCGGGAGACGATCCGGTTCAGCTTGCCAAACGGTGGATCGATATCATCGACAAATGGAAAATAGAGCGCCTTATGCTCTTCAGCAGTATTCCCGGCGATGAAGAATCCGTCGTACAGGCAGTTCAGTCTTATCCCGATCGATTGAGCGGCATGTTCACGATCGACCCGAATTCGAATCTCATGATGGAAACTGCTGTCCGGCGCTTAAAGGAGGACAAGCTGCGTGGTGTAGTTATGTATCCTTCTTTTTCTCAGCTGAACGTTTCCGATGAATGGCTTCTTCCGCTTTACAATCTTCTGCAGGAGTGCCGGAGCCTGATGCTCGTCCATTTCGGAAAATTGGTCATCCGGCCGCGCGAATATGCTTGCATGGCGACTACAACGGAACCGGCATATTCCGACCCCAAAGACCTTATTCCTGTGGCAAAAAAATTCTCCGGGATACGATTTATTATTCCCAATTTTGGTGCGGGCAAATTCGAGGAAACGCTCGCCCTCGGAAAAGAATGCCCGAATGTCTATGTGGACACGGCAGGTTCTAATTTATGGATGCAGGAGCACGCATCCAAACCCGACCTCCGGATCGTGTTTCAAAAATTTCTCGACGCATTCGGCCCCGGACGGATTTTGTTCGGCTCCGATTCCGGCATGCTCCCGCGGGGATACCGCTATGATATCGTCGACAACCAATTGAAACTTCTCCAGGAAATGCGGCTTCCCATCGCCGATATCAAGAAAATATTTTATGAAAATATGGCCGGGTTGATTGAGCCGCGCTGAAGACAGAATTTAGAATACAGAATGAAGTATGAAGGATGAATGGTAAATAGTAAATGGTAATAAGTAAATTAAAACAAGAACCACTTACTTGGAATTTTTTCCTGATATCAATTCGCAATCGTCAATCGTCGATTAGCAATTTCCTTTTTCCCCTTTTACTTGACCATCACCATGGACTTCGTTGCCATGGAAGTTTTACCTGATTGATCCTTCCAGAACAGTCGGTATATATACATGCCGCTGGCATAATGCGAAGCATTCCATTGCTGCTCATAATAACCAGCCGGTTTTGTCTGATTGTCCAACAACGTTGCTACTTCCCTGCCTAGAAGATCATAGATCTTGAGCGACACTTTGCTGTCCGCTGGCAATTGATAACTAATGGTCGTCGACGGGTTAAAAGGATTGGGAAAGTTATGATACAGCTCAAATTGATTCGGAACACCGGCCTTAACGGCTATTGTCTTTGTCCATTGCTGGCCTCCTGAAGTAATCTGGAAAGTCAGGTTCTGCTTCTGTCCCGTTGGAGCTGTTTTATCAATGGAAAAAGAGAATGTTGCCGATTGTTCTGTTGTCCCTGCTATTTTTGCAATTGTGCATCTGGTTGAATCGAATTTGATCCA
>PMML01000063.1 GCA_003162695.1 Ignavibacteriota bacterium
GCCCCCGCTACACTTTTGGCCGAATCTGAAAAGATTTGGCCTATTTTTTTTCTTGACCCAGCTACAACACACGAACCAGGTAGTATATTATTTACTCGCACTTTTTTGAGGTGTAATGCGTACATCAAAAACAAATAACATTCTGTTCTCCGACATTTTGGGAACCTTACACATCAGACGACCGTATGCACTATAACTTACTCAAAGATATCGCCCAGGAGATAAATTAGAATTCTTTTTCCATGATTGATTTAACATCGGGTCAAAGATATCTGCTTGCTCCTTTGCCCACTTAATCCAGGCTTCCATTTCTGTTTTCAATTCATCTGGTGTATCTTCTGCTGTTTGCGTTTCTTCAACTGCCTTGATATATGTACGCAAGATATTGCTGTTGTGCCATTTCTGGGCATCTTGTACCAAGGCATGGAATCTTTCTTGCTCCTTCTTTTTCTGCTCTTCTTTCAATCGCTCTTGCTCTCTTACTTCACCCTCTTTCTTACGAAGTTTTTCCAATGCTTCATCTCTTCTTTTGNNTTACATAAATATTCACAAATTCAAAATAGAGTACCCCAGTTGGATGAAACACATATTTATTGTATGATTTTGGATCAGAATTATCCGACCGCTTCGTTCTTTCTTTTAATTCAACCTGAATATCTACTCCATTGGCCTTTACATACGTTCCTTCTTTATACCCCGGCTTATGGCTAATTGGAAGACCATTCGCTTCTATGACTTGAAAAAGTAAATTCATTAATGATAAAGATCTCTCAGTTGAAGATTTTGTCACCGACATATTGAGAAAATGGATCCGCTCACCATCTTCGATATTTCTTTGTGATTTCAACTGTTCGCGTAATTCCTTTTGTGCATCTACAACGAGAGGATGGAATCCCTTTTTGAATTCATTTAGTATGACAAAGCTATGCCCAATTGCTTTATCGATGTGATTCTCTTTTATACCATCTAAATTCAATTCGTTTAATGAAGATGGTTCTTTCATCACGAATTCGATTTGTTTTACTTCGTGATCATCAATTGCTGGAAGAGGAATCTTCTTCACATCATGACCATGGGCCTGCTTAGCCCAATACCCTGCAGGCGGCAATGGTATATTATGTCGTCTACAAGTCTTTGCAAGACCTACATCAGATATTTTGAATTCTTTTGCAAGATGGATAAGAGGTTTTGACCAGACCTGATCGTAGAGTTCCTGACGAGAGATTTTAATAGTATCTTCCAATGCCTGTTTCCTTAAGTGATGTGTACTATTTTAGTTTTAGTGGGTGACTTAAAATAAGGAATATGGACAGATAAGGTAGGTTTTCACGTCTTTTGGTAATAATCCATTCTCATGTCGATTTCATCTCCCCTAGGTTTATTTTGAAAAAACATCGAAGAGTTTCCGATTGGGGATGGTGATCGATGCTCATCACATTACTTACGCTTGCACGATACATATTATCTGGATATGTGCTGTTACGACACATATTCTAAAAACGTGTGCCGTTGCGACATATATCAGGTGTTGTTTTCTGTTCGATGTTTGTTAAAGAGATTGAATAAGCCTACGTTTTTAAAAATTACATCTCTACCGACCTTTTCACTCTTCAGAATACCAATCTTTTCTAATTCACGAAGGTAAATAGCTGCATATTTGCGCGCAACAATACCACCATCTACAAGCGTAGCAATTCGGCAATAGGGTTGATCAAAAAGCAACTCAATGAGTTCCTTTGTATAAATGTCCGGTTTTTCCTTCTTAACAAACGTTATTGTTTCTTCAAGCAACGTACGAATTGCATGAACCTTCTTTATTGTATCGTGCGCAGTCTTTTCTACTGCATCAAGCATGAATGCAATCCAATCATCCCATTCATCATGTGTTGTTACACGAAGCAGCAGTTTGTAATACTCTGATTTATACTTGATAACATAACTGCTCAGATAAAGAACCGGAAGGTCAAGCAATCCATTTAATGTCAAATACAGAACATTGAGTATTCTACCCGTGCGCCCATTACCATCATAGAATGGATGAATAGCCTCAAATTGATAATGCAAAATTGTCATAGCTATCAATGGATCGATTCCATTTTTATCATTGAGATATGTTTCGAAATTGCCGAGCAAATCACGGATAACATTTTCGCCTTCCGGTGGTGTGTAAATCACTTTGCCGGTTTTATCATTAGCGAGCTTAGTGCCAGGTAATTTCCTAATACCAGCATTAGTTTCTATAAGCTCTTCTTGAATCTCCACAATCATATTTGTGGAAATGAACCCTTTCTTCCGGACAAGTTCATAACCTTTCCACAAGGCAGACCGATATCGAAGAACTTCTTTTGTTGCAGGATCAATATTCTTAGAATTTGATGCAAACGCTTTATAGAGTTTGTCACGTGTTGTAATAATATTTTCGATTTCAGAGCTATCCCGTGCTTCTTCGAGGATTAAGGTATTGAGCAAAATAGTCTCATTGGGGAGCAACTTGCCAACACCTTTTAACTCACCGAGTGCACTGCGAGCACTGGCTGCCTTTTTCAATAAACGCGCTGTTTCGATATCAGCTTTTGGTGGAAGCTTTGGCAAATTGTTGAATGGAATATCAGTTTGGAATGCCATCGGATTAAATACCCATCAGTAATTGTATAGCAAAAAGTTAGACTAAAAATGAATAAGAATCAATTAATGCACATTTTCGAAACCTATTGAATCGAGAAAGCAGCGGATCCGGCTTGAACCGCTTCAGGCGTTTGAACCTTTGTTCACAATCAAGCATCGATCTGGTTAGCCAATATTTTACAACTACCGGAAAGTGCTTCGACTTGCTGAACGTAGTGGAGTAAAACGTATGATGAATATTGATGGTGTCGGTTACCTGGCTATAAGTCAGTACAGGGAATAAAATTATAACCGAACCAACTATTAACGAATAGTTGGTTCTCATGTTCTGCGACTCCCCGTTTTTTAGAGAAAATCGCTGAAAGGAGCTTCAACAACTAGGCTGAGTTCGGATGAGTTCCCTCCCCCGCTACTAAGAATTTCAGATTGCAAATTGCAGATCGATAAAAAAATAATCAATTTGCATTAATGCCTCGGTTATTTCCGGGGCATTTTTCTTTTTGAAGTAGTAGGATGATTGAAGTCAGAACGGATCGGAGCTACGTCCCGCCAAAGGCGGGATATCCCCGCTTTTTTTATCATACCGTGTCGAACACACGACATCGGTTTGTTAAATTATTGTTTTTATTCACAATTTTTGTCTTCAGTTTTTCTTCCTACGAATAGCTATTTATTTTTCTTCTCTTGTGCGTTGTCCATTTCTGAATTGTCTGAAGATGAAATGGTTCCCTGAATTTTGCCTACAAGCCGTTCCACCCTATCGATAAAATGTAAAATTGCACCTACGAGACTTTTCTCTCGCGGAAGATATGATGATTGAATGTTTTCCAGCTCTTTTCCCAATTCTACTTTAAGCGATGGAGATTTTGAGATGGAAAGCACTTGCGATGGATACACACTTCTGTGACCGGTAATAAGAAAGCTGATCACACACGCCACTGTTGCATAGGGCGCAATCTGCGGTCCGAACATTTCTACCGCCATAATGCTTGCTGCAATCGGAGTATTGGCAGATCCGGCTAAGACGCTTACAAGTCCGATGGCAGCAAATGTTCCGGCATTCAGGCTGAAGACAGAAGCAAAGAATAATCCTGCGGTCGAACCAACGAAAAAGATCGGCGTTACGATACCGCCGCTTCCGCCAAAGCTGAGTGTGATAGCCGTAAAAATCGGTTTTATCAAGAATGCATACCAGTCGGTAGTTTCGCCCCGAAACCCCGCTTCCATCGTTGAGAGCCCTAATCCTAAATATTTGGTTGAAAACACATAAGCCAGGATAACAAGAAGAACACCGCCAATAAGACCTTTGAATGGTTTCCAAATTGTTAGTCGGCCGGATAATCTATCCCCTAATTTTAGCATTTCAATAAGAAAGATCGAACATAATCCGAAGAACAAACCGCCAGCCATAACTTTAAGGAGAAAGAGCTCAGAGAAAACTGGAATAACATTCACGGCTTCATGGAAATATGTAACGCCGAGCGCCGAAGAGACTTGATATGCTGTAATGCCGGCTATAAATGAAGGTAGAAGAACTTCATATAAGATTGCCCCCACAAATAATACTTCGACGCCAAAGAATGAACCGGCTATTGGCGTTCCAAACACCGCGGCAAATCCGGCGCTGATGCCGCAAATGACCAGTTTTTTTCTGTCATGATCATCAAACTTGAGAAGATCACTAAAGAAGGAAGTTAGTCCTGCTCCGATTTGTGCACAGGGCCCTTCTTTGCCTACAGACCCCCCGACAGCCAGTGTAATGATAGTTGCAACAAGTTTAACGGGAACTACCGCTATTCCAATTCTACCGGAACGCTTGTGAATTGCCTCAATGACTTTTTCCGTGCCGTGTCCTTCCGCATCCGGAGCAAGGTATTTTATCGACAGAGCACTTAAAAATAATGCAATGGGTAATAAGAGAAACGTATACGGAGAATGATGTCCGAAATCGGTCGCCCATCCAAGAATTTTAAGAAATAATGCCGTTGCTCCGCCGACTATTGCACCTGCAATGGTCGCTAAAAAAACCCATTTGATTATACTGATAAAAAGTACTGTCGATTCTGTTAGTTGTTTTCTCACGACCAAGCTTCCCTATCGTTGAATATCATTCTTTTGAATATTCTAAAGTTACTAAATTATCCTTAAACTTTGGAATACAATCCGGGCATATCCCATGACTTAACACCGCTTCAGAATGAATGGTGATATAGTTTTGCATAGAAATCCAATTTCCATCATCATTCATGATTCGTCCGCAGTAGCCGCACACGTGAAGAAATCCCCTCAAAACATGCAATTCCTTTGCAGTGGAAACCAGGTATGCAAGGATTATAAAAATGGTTATGCGAATCAGTATGTTGATGGTGGAATCGATTGTCATCCAGGGAAGATTCCACATCACACGAAAAATCAATCGTAAGCACGGCAGCACAACTGCCAGTATAAGTGCTTGAATTCTTTTTCCGGACCAACTTGCCAGAGCGATTGGCAGCATATACAGAATTGGGAATTGTATATTCGCACCGCTCACGAAATCGGCTCCCGCAACAAAAACAGAAAGGAACAGCCATTGCCATTGTTTAATTTTAAATTTATCCAACAATTCAAAGAATTTTTCATGTCTATAAAAACGATAAAAAGGATGTAAAACATCAAACGAATTACTCTTTTTCATAATAATGTCCTTTAGCTTGTCAGATTCATGGCGTGTATTTAGAATATTCTTGTGTCTTTAGATTGTCGTATTATATCACTTTAAGAAGGAGGAATATGAGAGCGCCAACAACAAGCACCATGACCACAATATGGATAATTAAGCTTGTAAGGGGTTCCTTTGCGGGATGTTGCCATTGATTCATACAGATTCCTTATGTAGTGAATAACTGAAAATATCCTCATGAAAATGTTCTCTCAAGAGTTGACCGCTATTTCCGTCTTGATCACATTGCCTTCTAAATAATTGCAGCTAAAGAGAGCGTAAGCAGGAAGGATATGTTGAATCATGCATTGTATGAAATTTTCAATCCATGACAATGCAATACTTCCATGGGAAAACCAATTCTCTCCGATTACTCTTTATCCATTGCACAACGAAATCCAGAGCATAAAAAATGAACTTCTGGATTATGGCTAAATCGATTTGTTATTCGACAATCATCTAAATCGCCGACGTAAGATCCGCCGCGAAGAACCCGGTCACTCCCGGTGCGCGGGCCTTGCGGGTTGTCTTGAGGAGAAACACTATAGTAATCATCATAGAAATCTGAACACCATTCTAACGCATTCCCTGTCATATCGAAGAGACCGAGCTCGTTGGGTATCTTTATGCCGACAGTGTGCAATTTATTCCTGGCGTTTTCACTATACCATGCCGCTTCATCAATTTTATTGCTTCCGCTGTATGTATATGCTTTTGAGTGAATCCCGCCTCGGGCTGCAAATTCCCATGCCGCCTCAGTCGGCAACCGTTTTCCCGCCCATGCGGCATACGCAGCTGCATCGTTCCAACTTACATCAGAAATAGGATTGTTGTCCTGCCATCCCCGTGGCGGCGCTTTCGGCATTGCTCGCTTTGTTTCCGCACAAAAGTGCCGGTATTCCTTGACAGTTACTTCATACTTATCCATATAGAAACTTTTTATAGAAACCCTATGCACCGGTTTTTCCATAACATACTCATGATCGTTTCCCATTTGAAATGTTCCGCCTTCGACCAGGACCATATTGGGAGGAACTGTTTTATTGACCTGCGCATGGCATAGAACAACAAAGAATAAAGGAATGATAATAGTCTTTACTATGGTTCTTAGACAAATTGGAGTATGAGGCGAATGATCGGTATTCATAATAGTTTTCACTATGTGCTCTTTGCTACCTGCATCATCTTTTCAACAACCGCTATGACTTTATCCACTTCATTCTCATGCGCTAGAAATCTTGGCCTGAATTCGTGAGCAAGCTTAATCATGTCCTCTGAATCGTCGCATATAATTATAAGGTTTTCAAGATTGTCATTATTAAAGAGCGAGTGAAGGTCTAAAAATTCCCTGAGTTTTTCAATTACAATGATGATAATCTGTTCTTTACCGCGATGCTCGATAGCATATTGAATAAATCGCTGAAGCGTGTCGAATCTCTTCAGTACGATTGGAAAAAATGTTTTCTGCAGCGTATCTTCAAGGACTTGTGCTGAACTGCTATCGGGCATCGCATAAAGTATAATATCCACGGTTGAATATCTCCATAAATATTTTATGAGTGATTGGCAGCTATAGATCTATGTTTCCGATAGGATCGTTCGAGTCGAGTTTCTTGGGCTGTTAAAGGAGCCTTGAGCGGTATACTCAGCCGTTGCCCCTTATAGATAATATCGGGATTCTTAATTTGTCCTCTATTATCTTCCCATATCTTAGGCCATAAAAATGGATTGGCATAGATTTTGGGCTTGGCAGCTATATTCCACAGACAATCGCGGTCATGTTTCCATGTTCCGACGATGTATGTCAAATGCTCCTTGTTTGACGGAGCCAGCGAAGCGAGCAATCCGTCCACACGCTGTTTTTGACTCTGTAATCGCCCCATGTTTTCAGGTATGAGCGCTAACGGGCGTGCTTCTGTTCTTATGATGAGAGCTCGAAGCGAGTCAACTTCGGCGCTCTGTGCATGCAAATCGACATCGGAGAGCTTTGAAAGATTGTTCAGTCTCGAATCTATTTGGTCCAGCAACTGAACAAATTCTTTTGCTTGTTTTTCGGAACGCCCAAGTAATGCATACAGCTTATCTTGAGACTTCTTCAACTCAGCCGCCAGCGATGCATCCCTCTGCCGTAAATCAGTTACTTCTTTTTCTAAAACGGCAACTTGATTTTTCAAGTTGTCGCGTTGACTGATTGCTTGCTGCAAATTGCTCTGCCATTCTTCCTTTGTTTGCGGTTGTGCCTCAAGTTTTACGGTCATGGCGAACAATGAAAGTATGAGAGCAGAAATTATGATATTCGTTTTCATGGTTTTTTCTTTCGTTATTCGTGAAGTTTTTCTTTTACTGCGTTTATGCCGCTCTGGCAGGTTTTTAACTGTGCCTGCTTATCTGCAATAGATTGAGTAAGCATCGCTTGATCTTTTTCCAGTGAACTTTTGCGCTGCTCAAGGCTGTTAATTTCAGCCTTTACATTATCCAGTTGAGTTAACTCATCCTGTGTCGGCTTACTGGAACATCCAATAATTCCGATTGAACTGACAAGACCGAACGCAAGAATCATGATAATTCTCTTTTTTGCATGCTTCATATATTTCTACTCCTTTATTATATGATGTGAATTATTCTATCTCAGTATATGTAAGAACTATGCCATGGAGCCATCGATATAAATACCCACGTTTTACATCAAAAAGCTTTGATGTTATAGGATTTTTTTATACTTATGGCTGTTTTTGTCTTGTTAGAGAGGACAAGTCTTGTGAAACAGGACAGCTTAAAAGAAAAGAGATCGTATAAATCGAGGGGAATGAAAAGCGAAGTTTTATGACAGATCACACTAATCAGGGAGGATTAATTTTATATTTATTAAGTAACACATACAATCGAGACCGAGACAGGCCGGAAATACGGCATGCCTCTTTCATATCTCCTTCTATCGCAGCCATCAACGACCGCAGATATTCTTCTTCCGCCTGAGCGATCATCGCGGCTCGCATTTCCTGAAGTGATTCAAGCGGTTTATTTTTAATAGGCTCGCTTATGGAATTACTTGATTTCTGTTGTGTTGCTTTTTCACGCGCCAAATAAACACGAAGATAGGTAGGCAGATGCTGCGGAAATAACGTTGGTTCGTTGCGTGCAGCAACAATTGATCGATCGAGTGTATTGACAAGTTCCCGAACATTTCCCGGCCAGGAATATGACATGAGTGCCGCATAATACTCATCAGAGATTCCTTTAATTTCTCTACCGATGCGATTACAGAGCCGGGATAAGTGGTAATGAATGATATTCTTGATATCTTCTTTGCGCTCACGCAATGATGGAAGCTCAATCGTAAAAGAACGAAGACGGAATAATAAATCTTCACGGAATTTCCCTTCTTTCGAAAGGAGGCCTAAGTTCTTGTTAGAAGCAGAGAGCAATCGGAAATTACTCACAATTTCTTCTCTTCCCCCCACTCTGCGAAATTGGCGCTCCTCTAAAACACGAAGGAACGATTTTTGAATAGAGAGAGGCAACTCCCCAACTTCATCCAAGAACAATGTTCCGCCATCGGCTTGCTTGATCAGTCCGTCTTGTGCTTTATCGGCGCCAGTAAATGCTCCACGTTCGTGTCCCATAAGAGTGCTTTCAACAAGCATTTCAGGCAAAGCAGCACAATCAACAACAACAAAATTATTGTTTGCCCGCGGACTATTTTTATGGATTGCCCATGCGAGCAGTTCTTTGCCCGTTCCTGTTTCGCCTCGTATAAGGACATTCGTATCACTGTTCGCCGCCTGATTGGCAAGCATTAAGCATGCCTTAATTTTTGGACTTTCACCTGCAATGCCCTCAAACAATCCTTCCTTAAGTTCATCTTTAATATTTTCTTTTCCCCTGAGAGAGTCCGAATATTCAATAATTCTCTTGATGAGTGGAAAGACCAATTTTGCATTTTCCGGACGACCGAGATATTCCCATGCGCCGCTTCGAATGGCTTGTTCTGCATCGTCTGCATTGGCAATATCGGCAATGATGAGAACTTCGGGAGCTGCAGGCTTTTGACGAATTGACCACGCGAGTTCAATTCCATTAGCATCCGGAAGTGAAACGTTCAAAATAGCTATTATAAAGTCGTGATTTTCAAGAGTATCCCGCGCCGAACGCCAATTTTCAAAAGAGGCAACCTGATACCCCCAACCTGAAACAGTTTCTGCAAATTCAGCCCAATATGATAATTGAGGATCGACTATTACAATTTTTTTCATTTAAACACCTCGTTTAATATATAATACGAGGAGTTAAATAACAATGATGCCGAGAATAATTGAATTTAATTTTTGACAAACTTAACACTACAAATTTCTTTGGTTTGGTCCCCAGGCCAATGCGCATCAATTCTCCTCTGCACTCAGTGCTTCGAATCCGGAAATAACATCGAACGGTTCCTCGTCGATGCCTATTCTGCAGAAGTTCATATCTATCATCTCAGCGGACCGCAGTCAGTATTTACTTCTCTCCACCGTGACGCGGGCAGATGTGAGCCGAAGTGTTATTCTCTTCTTTTTTAGGAAAATTTTGATGTCTCGAAAGGCGGTGTACCCCTCTTCAGTTACTGCCGTAACCTCCGCGCTATTGTATTCCTCGCCTGTTTTCTTATTCCATGTCTCGATATGGGAAATGGTCGTGACAGGATAACCGGTGTATGCAGATCCGGAGGGATGGAACACAATCGCACCGAGAGTATCCTGACCGTATTCGAATGTCGCTCGGAGCGTGTCCGTCTCTGTGTTCCGGAAATACTGCAGAGCCTTGCTGAAGAAGATGAGCGCACTTGGCGTAAGAACCGTGCAGTCCTCAAGCGGCAGCTTAACAAAGGAAGGAAATGCTGAGTCGCTTGCGATTTCAAACCACCGATGTCTTTCGTCGTCAGTCAGGTGCAGGAGAAACGAAGAGAGAACCGGTGTTCTAATATCCCATTCCACAAATTTCAAGGAGTCCGTGTGAACTCCGGCAAGATGTGCAAGAATCGAAACAAGGAAATTCGGGTACTCGATATCCACAGCAAAAACATTTGTGATGCAGATGGTTTCAGCAGAACCTGTCGAATCGCAAGACCCGCGGTCCTTAGGATAGGAACGATGGAAGGTTAAGAGCACAATGACAATGAGACATACCAACTGTTTCATAATACATCCGGTCATCCATTTCCGGTGATGAGCATCTTTATTATGGAATGACTTCATTGTTTTGCCTGGTGATTTTTGTCATGTTCATATCCTTCGCTTCGCAGAATCGTATCAGCCGGAACGCTCAGACCTGCTGCACATGGCTCGATAATGCAGAGTCTGATATACCGCGAACACGCTGACGTTCACTTTCAAGTATGTACGTCCTTTTTCGAGGTCGAGATGCTTCTCTCTTGCTATGACCTTAAAAATACTACAAATGTTTATTTTAATCAGGAATAGGCCGAAAGAATGAAAAAAGGATTAATTCGTTTTGGAGCTCAATATCTGACAGCCGGCAGAATCAATATCGGCATACAACCCGAAGACAGCCAATCCCGGTTGTTTTCAGTGAATCAAATGCTCCGATAATACCGATGGGCAAGTGCGTTAGGCAGGTAATCATGTTGCTTGAGGATTTTTATAATCAACAACACTTTTGGAAAATTTATAGAATCAATTGATCTCTAATTTCCAGGCAAAGGAATAATCCATTTTCGCATCGCTTCTTTCCGTTATGCCACACGAACTGCGTTCTCACCCGGAAGAATATTGGAGCCGAACCTTATTGCATACAGGCGTGTGAATTCTGCACCGAAAAGAACTATTTGTGAAGAATAGTAGGCCCACAGCATAAAAATAACAAGCGAACTCGCCGCACCGAATGTCGACCCTATATCGCCATTGTCCAGATACCACCCGACGGCAAGCTTCCCGATTGAGAAAAAGAGAGAAGTTACTGCGGCTCCTATCCACACATCCCTCCATTTTATAATTGCGTCCGGAAAAAATTCAAACAAAAGTGCGAACACGACAGTAATGCCGGCAAACGATACTATAAAATTAAGGAGGCTGCTCACGTGATCACTCATTGCCGCCAAAACTGCACTGAGAATAAGCGATACCAGCAGAAGAAGCCCTATTCCCAATATTACGGCAAACGAATGGAGCCGGACCCGAAAGAATGATAGAATAGTCCCTGCCGGTTTTTGCTGAATATGCCAGATAGAATTAAGCGAATCGCGCAATTGTATAAACACCGCCGATGCACCCATCAGAATCATGACAACACTGAAAATCGCCGTGCGAACGCTGAAGCTCGATTTACGTGCGTTTGAAATCAAGCTTTGAACGAAATTCGCTCCTTCTATTCCAATCTGTCCCCGAATTTGAGAAACAAGATGGCCGCTCGCCGCCTCCTGACCGAATCCGAAACCTGAAAGAACGATAACGAGTATGAGCAGCGGCGACAGAGAGAATACGATAAAAAACGATAAGGCAGCACCCTGCTGGGCGATGTTGTCTTTATTCCAGGCAATTGCGGAATCCCTCAGTAATAACCAGATATTTTTCATGCGAAAAGTTTTCATAAAAATACGGGCATCTGATTTTTATATTCAACGATAGAAAATCTTTTTCTAATTTTGGAATAGTGTAACGACAATAAACTTGAGATCCAATCAACCAATGGAATGAAAGAGTAATTAATCCCGCCTGAAGAATCAATGTTTTTTCCGTTCAAACTTGAGAGCGGCGGTCTAACCTCCCGATAATGAATGAGCGCGGCTGAATATAAGGGAAAATGCGGTTTCAGCATGCCGTCGGGATCATTGTCATCCAAGACTTGTACATACACATTAATACGGATATCCAATGGCAATATTCAGCATAAGATTGTTCGTTCTCCACGACGGATTGCCGAGAGCGATCTTCCTGAAGACCCAACGCTCGCCTTCGGACAGATATGGAACACGTAATGGGAACGCAATGTCGCACCGGAGAACAAAAAAGGACAAATCAAGCCGCAGGCCGAAACCTGTTCCAACAGCTACCTGATCGAGAAACGTTTGAAAGGAGAACTTGCCGCCGGGACGGTTCGGGTCGTCCCGCAACAGCCAGATATTTCCGGCATCGACGAACACTGCGCCCTTGAGAATACTTACGAGAGGAAACCGGTATTCGGTATTTGCTTCAAGTTTGATATCCCCTGCCTGATACATAAAGGATTTTGCCGCAATGCTGTCAGGAATTCTGTACGAACCGGGGCCAAGACCCCATGCACTGAAGGCACGCACGCTATTGCTTCCCCCGATATAAAACTGCTTCACATAGGGCATCGTTGCGGAGTTGCCGTAAGGGACGCCTATTCCCGCAATAAACCTGCTGGCAAGAGACGCTCTTTGATCATCCGTATTGAAGTAATATCGCAAATCGATATCGAATTTATAGTACTCCGAATATGCCGTTCCGAAGATTTCATAAGGAAGATCGGATGTCGCTTTATGTTCGTAAAACATTGATTGCGCAAGCTGCAACAGGTTCCCCGAAAAGTCCATGCTTCCTTTGAAGTACAGGTGGTTCTTTCGATCCTTCTCAAGCTGGTCATTGTATGTAAAGGAATAATTCTGTCCGATGATAAACTGGCTCTCAAAACTTTCCTGCAGCAGCGGATTAACACTCAACAGGTCGTTGAATGCTTGTGTCGCATTTGTTAGACGTACAAACATTATCGAGAGCAGATTAAAATTGTGTTCCGTACTGACGGATGCCTTCCAGTCGTATCCAAACGAGGCATCCACCGAGAAAAGCTGATAGTATTGCAGCCGATCCAACAGATTTAATCCGAGCTCTATACGTGTTTTTGGAACAAAGCTGCCCGATATATTTTCCAGGCTGAACGGGATTGCAAACTTCGGCAGTTCTAACTCTCCGCGTGTACCGATCTCAAACGAATTTCCTCCCGATTGCCCACCCCCTACAGGCATCTGAATACCAACTTCAAAACTAAGCGTAAAGAGTTCAGCTCCGCCGAACAAATTTTTGTTCCGAAAACTGGAATCAAACACCGGACCTACAAGATTGTTGGACTGGGAAACGCCCTGCAACTCGAAGCGAATATTTTTTGTCGAGAGAGGTGTCAGATAAATATGCGGCTCCAGGTGCGGGATACCGGCCGAATCAGCAATGACAAATTTTATGTTTACGAATTTGAATACACCGAGATTCATGAGCCTGCTCAATGTAAGATTATGGTTTTCCCTGCTGTAAACATCGCCTTTTTTTAAAAAAACCGAACGGACGATCACGTCGGGTCCGAACTTTTTATCAAGGTCGATGTACCGGCAGCCGCCGACGCTGATAGTGTCGCCGCTGTTTATTACGGTACTGTCTTGATTCAGCAAATAACCGGACTCGATGTAGTTGTTACTTATCGTGTAGATACGGGTCGCCTCGATGGGTATATCCGTTTTAACCTGCATGGTAAGATCCACAGTCCTCTTCCCGGCAGTGCTGTCCGCTTGAAACACAATGAAGTCGGGTGAGAAATAGAAATAGCCTTTCTCTTTCAACGCGGCGTCGATGCGATCCCGCTCCTTCTTGAGTTTATCCAGATCGTATTGGTCTCCGCCAACGATCAATGTCTTTCCCATGGTGGAACGGATAGCCTCAACCAGCGCGGAGTTGCCGCCCTTCAGGGTAATACTATTTATTCTGTACGGCGGCTGGATTGTAATATCGTATTGAATATCTGCCGTTTTTTCATCTTCATGAACGGTGTAGCGTATATCCGTCCAGAAATATCCTTTATTTTCCAACAGGTTGCGCATTCTCGCAGTCACCCGATCGGGTGCGACTGATTGCAGCAGCACCGGAGGTTCGCCCATACTCTCTTTGAAAATCCCGATGTTGTACAGCCATAATTTAAAGCGTAAAAGTCCGAGAAGCTTTCCGTTCGGCTCCGGTTTGACAAGCTGATCAAGCTGTTTCTCAAGATCGTTTTTGTCCGGAATGTCCTTCTTCTGTTCGATATTCACCTCTGCACCGGTATACAGCTTCTCACCATGAGTAAGATACGATGTGTTGCTGCAACCCGTGCCAAATGTCGCGAGCAGTCCGGCGACCGCAAGACTCATAAGAGAATCAGTTATAGAAAATCCTCTATGCATTTATTTCACTTCTTTATCGGGAACCGGTTTCAGCATAATACCGGAAAGTTTGTCGTAATCGATCGTGAACACGACCCCTGCGCCCGTCTTTATGATGTCCCCTTCGATGACATCCTCGTATGAGTTTTGTCTGAAAACCTGCAACTGCCAGCGGCCGTCATCGGTGAGTTTGTACATTATTTTTAGATCTCCTGCAAAATTGTTGAGCGAATTCTCCTGACTTCGCTGTCCCTCAATGTCCACATCCCCTCCCACCTGAACGGTCACACGTTCATCGAAGAGTTGTTTTGAGAGAGCCAGCTTCAATTGGGTCCGTCCTTCAGCATTACCACTCGAGTAATCTTGATATGAGTCCAGACCTACATCGAGGCTCGCTCCTGAAAGATATTGTTCAGACATACGGTTCAGCTGAGCGGAGAGAATTTGACTGACACTTGAACGGGCAAAATCCGAAAGTCCGCCGCTTCCAAGTGTAGAAGCAAGCGGGTTTTCCGGGATAAACCTGCCCAGGATCAGAAGGGCAAATACCTGGTTATTGAGTTCCGATTCCTGACTATTCAACTCATTAAGTTTCGCGTAAACGGTTCCGTTCAATGCACCCCGTTGATCCGGNNATGGGAAGCTCCTGCCTGTACTTATTACGGTCTTCCTGACTTATACCGGCAAGTTGATCCTGAACGAGATCCAGCGCCGCGGCTTTTACCGTATACATTGCCGTGATATCGACGTCGGCTTCATAGGGCGATCCAAGCCACGTAAGGCTGCTTCCTTTTTCGATGGTGAATTCTCTCTTGATAAAGTCCCCAAACGAAAGTTGGTACGACCCGTCAAGGATCTCATAACGCCCTGTGAGAGTAAGCTTTCCGCTCGGGTCAATGCTCAAGCTCAATGTCGCTTCGCCCTGAATGACCAGAGAATCGCCCGCGATGGGATCGATCAATATCCGAAGTTTGGAATCCTTGTTCACCGATATATTTGATGTAAGGTCTATGGATAAAGGCTTTGCGTCCGCGGTGTCTTCGTTTGCTCTGCTGTTCCGTCGGGACATAATAGAGTTTGGAGAAGTTTTGACGTCGACAAAAGTTACAATGCCGCGACGCTCTTCTATAGCGAGCTCTGATTCCGGCAGGACTAATGCGAGATTAGTGCCCTTGTCTAATTCTGCCTGCATATTGATTATTGGCCTGCTCTGATCGCCCTTTATTGAAATATCACTGTCGAGAATTATAGTACCATAGTAGAGGGCATCACGACTTGCAGGCTTGTTCAAAAGAAGAAACTTTTTAGTATGCACACGAAAGTCATAACTGTAGCTGCGGAAGTCTTCACTCAACAGGTGACCGCTCAATGAAGCTTTGTTGCCCGCAGTATCGACAAGATCAAAAGACCTGAATTCAAATCCTTGCGCGTTCATCGCTATCTTTCCATTGTTCAGATGCAGATAGGTATTAAGGAATACCGGGTTGAACGCAGTGTTGTCGAAGTTCAACTCCCCGTTTATGGACGGTTTCTTGAGTGTACCGGTCATATGCAATCCGCCGGTCATCGTTCCTGAAAGACGCTGCACTTTGCCGAAGGTAAAAGGCTCGATACTCGCAAGATTCACTTTCGTGAAATCACATGTAATGTCCAGATCGTTCCCGCCTTCCTCATTCCGGTAATTTCCACGCACGGCGATCTGATTCCCATTGCCGGCAATGCTCAAGTTTATATCGTAAACGTTTTCTGTTTGATTATTTGCAAGCAGCGCAATATTACCGATAAGCTTTTGACCGAAGCTGAAATCTTTGATTTTGAGATCGGATGTAAACGCCATATTTTTTTCCGGATTCTGTAAGACGATATTTCCGGTAAGAATTCCACCGAGCATGCCGCTTTCGCGCTCTACCGCCTGAGATATTGTGGAGAGATTGAAATTGTTGAATTCAATCCGCAATGGCATCATCTGCGGTGAAAGCCGGTTCTTCCCGTCGGCGCTCTGAAGAGAGATGGATTGTATTCCGTCTCGCAGCACAACATTATGCGCAACAAACCCGTTCTTGCCGAAGAGCAGTTCATTGTCGGCAGGAATATTCCATGGAATGTTTTTAAACACGACTCCATCCTCGTTGAATCGGAATTTGTATCCATCCTGAACGCTCCTGAATACTCCGGCAAGGAGCATTTTTTTAAAACCGCCGCTGCGAGTAATCTGCAATCCAACATCAATACTGTCATGTCCGGCCTTTCCAGAAAGCTGAAGATTCGTGAGCCGGAACGTCGAATCCGCTATAGACCCTGCCTTCAATGTTGCCGTTAGGAAATCGGGATCAGACTCAACCCTGAGAGCCAGGGAATCAATTTTAAAATCGTTATAGTCAACCCTCGGAATATCAATATTCACGATCAGGTTCTTTTTGTCGCTCTGGTAACTGCCTTCAATGGTTCCTGCGGACATCCGGTGGAGTTCCGGAAAGAATACATCCACAAGAGCAGTCGGATCCCGCAAGGAAATGTGAAATGTAAAATCCTGCGCTTTAAGACTCTTCCGAGGCTGCCCTCCCTGCAGTGTAAAATAATGAGTAAGATGTTCTTTCAATACTTCCGGCAAATCACCGGGAGCTATTGCGCCGTCGAATTGACCTGCGAAGAGAGTGGATTCTAAACTGATGTGAGTTTGTTCCGCTTTGATGAGCGATGTATAGACAATCGAATCTATAGTATAATGTTTGCTGTTTTTAATGATCGCGATATTACGCATTTCGATCTTGCCGTTTATATCGTTTATGTCCCGGCCTGTTAGATCGGACGTTATCGTACCCGATACCCGAATGTCATCCGGGGTATAGTTGAGCCGGTGCAGGTCTGCGCCTTGCAGATCGAGCGTGAATTTGTAAACCGGATTCTTTTCACTCATGTTGACGGTGCCGTTGAATATAAAGGCAATGCTGGAATCCTGAATCTCGGCCTTCCCGTCGAACATTTTTGGACCGGCAGTTCCCTGAACCAAGAGTCCCCGGTAAGGATACCCGTTCAAAACCGCTTTTTCCACTTGGACATTCAAATGCGCTTCGATGTCATCTTTGTTTAAGCCCGTTCCATCGGCGGATGCCTTCAGTGAAACCGGACCGAATGCTGCCGGATCGTTCAGAAGCGAACCCACATTGAACTCCTGTGTAATGATCTCCGCCTTCCATCGAACGGCTTTTGAACCGGACCCGGTATCGGAGTTCATTGCTGCACTCCCATTCAAATTCCCGATATTTGTCTCGATAACAGATGAAGCGGAAAAATTTTTCACTGTGCCTTTGAAGTTTCCGCTTATTTTGATGGAAGCAGGCAAAACGATATCCTTCGGCAGCAAAGTATCTGCAACAACGGCGTGGATATCGTCCCGGCCGGTAGAAAGGATACGCACATTCACATCATAGTGTGCAGTATCTGCCTCCGGTAATCCGCGGATTGAACCGGTTAAATCAACTCTTGTGGAATCCCCCGCCGAAGCCAGGAATTCCTCCACTTGCAAGTCCCCTATAAATCCCGAGAATCGGGAGGAAAAGCGTATCAAGACGCCGGTTGTGTCCTTGACCGGAAGTGAAGGCAGGAAAAAATACAAATCCGAAACGGAGATGTAAGAATCATCGATTGCAGCATTCACCTTCACAGCCCCCGGGAAGTTCTTAAGCGCATATAGAGATGAGTAAGTAAGAAGAATATTCTGGTGAATGCGGCTGGCCGCAGTTTCCGCTGTAAAGTCCGTGAGCTGCACATGGATGGAGTCAAGTATGAATCCGCCCGATAGTTCGCGTAACTCTATTCCGGAATGTTCCCGAAAGGATGTATGACCGATGTCTGCCCTTATGCGATTTTCACTGAAGTATAAATTTTTCGCCTGCATCGTCAGACCGTCAAGCCGGAGATGATTCGGATCCAAACCTTCCGTTTTTGCCGCGCCTTGAACATCATATTGGGCGCTGTTTCCGCTGAGGATCAGTTGATCGACGCTGATGACCCAGGGCATAACATCAGCATTGGATTTTTTTGTTTCGCTCTTCTTTTTTTTCCCCTGTACCGCAGCAATATTCGATTTTTCAAGCAAAAATTTCTTAAGCGCTATACGATGTGACGGGAGATCGATATTCCCTGCAAGGAGAGTCGACGTGCCGAGATCAATGTTGTAGATTTCTCCCGCTGCTCTGTTTTCATACTTGAAGCGAATCTTTTCGAGCGATACTGACCCGACGCCGATTTCGAGTTGTGCGGATTTTGACTCCCTGTCCTTGTTATCGTGCTGCGATTCTTTTGTTTGTATGACACTCGCTCCGCACCTCTCAAGAGATACGTCGTCGGCATGAAATTGCATTTTATTCAGATCAAACCTGTCTATCGATGCCTTTAACGTGCCAAGTTGGAGACGCAGATTCAATCCGTTTACCTCATCATCGTATGTGCCGTGAATGCCGTTGAGACTCAACCCGTCCAGATCTACTTTCCAATCCGGCCCTGCAGAAGTATCGGGATGATTAGCGACATTCGTTGAGCCGGAGCCGAGCGCGTCAAGTATAAAAGTAAAATTGAAACTGCTGTCCGGCAAAGTGCGGGTTATGTGAGTAATGAGCGAGTCGATCCGCACGTTATGCAGTTTTATTTCATGCGAGAAAAGTTCAAGCAGGTTCACGTCCACCGCCAGCGTTTGAATAGACAACAACGTGTCCCGCTGACGGCTTTCAACGAATATATTATGCAGAACAACCGAGTGCGTTAAGAATATGTCGACCGAACCGACCTCAACGCGGGTGTGTGTCTTTTCCGATATCGATGACAATATTTTCTGCGCAATGATGCGCTGCACCGCAGGGAACTGCAGCACCGCCAAGGTGAGAATGACCAAACCCAAAATGCCGCCCAGTACCCAAAAAACAATCTTGATGGCGAGGCGGAGATAGGTTTTGATCTTATGCTCTATCAAAAATGCGTCGGGTATAGGTTTCTCCTGCGGTCAAATAGTTTACTCATGGTAATCATACCAAGAGTGCCGACGATCCTTTGTCGATCGTGTTCTTCCAATAAATTAAAGGATCAGTGTATGCCGTGAAGGAATTATGCGTCCCCGCCGAACACGGAGATTACTTTTATACCCGGGCTGTCCAGACACGCGAGCTTGAACCGATTGGGCGATTATTGACTCTGATCCTTTTGACGCGTTGCTTTGACGCCCGTCATAATTGCGATGCCCAGCAGCACGATTGAACCCATTACAATCCATTGTGCGGGTGCATGCAGCAAAACGGCACCGTAGATCAAACCGACGATTACGATAAAAAATCCGACAACATAAAGTGTATAAGACATTGCACTTCCTTTTCGTTAAGTCTGCCGCACTCGTCCTGCCTGATGATCGGCAGGAGATTTCATTCTTATCATGATTTTAGACATACAGGACGGCATATTTTATGAATGCCGGAGATCGGTCTCTTCTCACCTGAAGCGTTTTGTTTTCGTCATAGAGGCGGCTTTCTCTTTTCCCTTACCGATCAAATCCATAGCCTCCTCTTTGATGGTGTCATATTCATCGGTTATGACATCGATATATTCATTGAACTTTTCCTTTGCATCATTAGCGTAATCTGTTCCTCTCCGTGCTATTCTCCTTCTTGTCATGGAGCCTTTTAACGGAGCATATAACACTCCCAATACGGCACCGGCGGCGGCACCCGCTATAACGCCTATCACTATTTTTCCTAAACGCATCGCTTTACTCCTCTCTCTATAAAAATATTCTACGGCAATATTGCCTTTCACACAGCGAAAATCTTTGCTCTCTTACCCATAAAAAAAATTAAAACCGGCCTCAGAGACTATGATACTTCAATCTATGGTTCTATATTTCTCCAACATTCCCATCCTGAATGGCTCTGTTTGTTCTTTAATCGTCCGAAGCGCGCCGGTCGATAGAATAGATCTACCCCCTCGTTCATCGTCGGCAGCACATACGCAGGAAGGTCGGCGCAATCACAATGTTCAATGACGGCAGTGGAAGTCTGTATCTCTCCTTTTAAGGCACTCAACGTATCAGAATAAACCCCGTGAACCGATTGCAGAAATTCCTGCACGCTGTCCACGTCGTACACCGCAACGCTTACTGCCGTTTGAAGATCACATGTCAGACGGTCAAATGCATGGTGAGCGAATCTTTTTGCAAAAGCAGATATGTCTCCGTCCTGCATGCTGAGATCCAAACGCTTCAGCGAACGGAGATCGAAGTACGACAAATGAAGGTTTTCGGGAGAAGCGATGATGAAACGTGCGAAAGATCCAAGCGTGCCGACGGTATAAGGCGTACCGCCAAAACAGGTGGAAAGTATCATGATATCGAACCTTTCGGAATCGCGTGTGAACTCTTTGAGCCCGCTCGCGAAGTCTTGAACGGTGAACGACCTGTCCGGATACGATGCATCGTAACCCGCGCCGTTAAACTCGGGGATTTCGTGGCCGCAATAGAAAAACAAGTTCGCCATTTTCCGCTGTTTATCCATACGGAAACGGTGATACAACGCTGCTTCAGAACCGAAGTTTGATTGTTCCTGATCGCGCCGGTATGATTCATTTGCAATGAGCCTCCCATTCCGGTAATAATAGAACTCCCCATTGTGAAGAGGAAAAAAGAACAGGAAATGTCTTCGAGGCAGTTGATGAAAGATGAACACTTCGGCGTGTGGATTTTGCAGCGCGATCATTTCCGCCCCTGCCAAAGCATCATAGTCTGCTTTAGATTCCTGACCGGCAGTATCGTGATAAAAATAGTCTCCATCACCGTGGATAACACATACGATAGAGTACGGCACAGCGAGCGCACCCTCCTCTGCCTGTCGAGTTACATGCTGAACAGAAAGGTCAGCGCTGCACGAAGACAGCAGCATACTGAGCGCCAGACAATAAATGCTCATCAAAAGCATCGAGTATGGAGCGCTCATAAAAAATAGGTTATGCTGGTTCCGCATATCGAACGCCGGAAAAAAAATCGCTCATGGAGAGACTATTTTACAGGATGAGCACAGCCAGGATGATGATCAGGAGCAGGGTAACAATACCGATCGTCACTGTCCCGTCCGCCTGTTCCATATCCTGAACGATGTAATTGGCGAAGGCATTAAGCTGCCCGTCCGCCACACGCACGTAGCCGTTTCTGCCTGCAAGCTCATCTTGCTTGTCCTGTATTGCAGATTTGTAACGATGAATGCCGTCGCGTTCGTTTTTCGAGAGCAACGGCAACGCTTGAACTATGTCCAATGCTTTGGACATCGTATTCAATGATGCATTGAGAATTTCACGTTTCTCGGATGCGGCGCTCGTTGCTTTCACTTTGTTTGCCGCGTCGCCGAAATATTTTTGAAGTTGTTCTTTTCCGCCCGCATTTGCAAAAAGGGTCAGAACAAGCATCATGACAATTGATCCCAGAACTCTTCGTGCTGTCATTGTTGCACCTTTCATAAAATTATACCGAACTTGAATTCGAATCAGTATACCGATGACGGACTCTAAATCCAATCCCCCAAAAGGATGAAAAAAGGATTAATTAGTTTTAAAGCCGGCGGCAGTCCTAAAAAATAATATTGTATTCCATGATGCCCGTGCCGCGAAAATAAGGCACTTCTGAATGGCAAAACACATTATTACTTACTGATGTTGCGCAAAAAGCAAAAAGTACTGTTATTCTCGTCCCGACAAAGTCGGGAGAAATCCAGAAGAACTGGATACCCTGCCTGACTACTGACGAAGTCACGCAGGCAGGCCGATTAAAGTCCCGCTGTACGGTTCCGCTTTCCAGAATCCCGCTCGCCTGAATTTTGGATGCAAAGGGGCGGAATCCAAAAAGCGGGAGATGCCGTAAAGCGGCACATTCGGCGTTGCCGCAATGCAGGTATGACAACTTTACTTTTTTCTGTACAGCGAATACTGTGCGTAAAATCAGTTATTAAAATTGTCGATGCATCAGTAGCTGATCATTCTGTGGAGTTGTCCGGGCGGGAGTCCGTTGGTTTTAGCAAAGCGATCTTTCATGTGAAGATTGATCCTTTGTTCCATCTCAACCGGAAATTTCGGCGCCGGCCCGGCAAGATTCTCGCCGTATGCGTTGATCATTATTTCTTTGAACACCGGAAGCGCAACCCTGCCGCCGGTTTCTTTTACTCCCAGTGATCTGTTATCGTCGAAGCCTATACGAACTGCAATAGTAATTCCTTCGGTACCATACGTCGACCCGATAAAAAGAGCATCCCTAAACTCATTTGTCGTTCCGGTTTTTCCCATCACTGCAAACGGAAAATCACGATTATCCAGTGAATGAGCCGTACCGCCGGGCATTCGGACGACACCTCGCAGGCCTTCCTGAATGAGAGAGAGTGCTGCACTGTCAACGTCGACCGGAGACGACGCATGATCGCTTTCTACTATTATGTCGCCTGAGTCCAAAGAAATTTTTCGAACCATATAAGGCTGGGCAAGAGTGCCCGATGCGATTGCACGGTACGCATTGGCAAGTTCGAGCAAATTCATTTCGGAAGCTCCTAATGCCGTTGCAACATAAGAGTGCAGCTGTGATTGTATTCCCAAATTGCGGGCTGTCTTTATGATGCACGAAATACCGATCTGTTTTGCGATCCAGATCGCAACCGTGTTTCTTGATTCCGCCAGCGCCCTCCGGAAGGAAATGTTACCTCTGAATGTGCCGTCGTAGTCTGATATCCATTTTGTATTCTGCTCTTCACCATCGGTAACGCTGATGGGTACGTCGGGTGCCATGGAGTCGAGATTAAATATGCCTTCTCGAAACGCAGCGAGATAAACGATGGGCTTCATAGTGGAGCCCGGCTGCCGCTGCGAATTTGTCACACGGTTGAAGTCGCTGCCGGTGCTGGAGCGGCCTTTGTAAGATTGGCGGCCGCCCGTCTCGGCAAGGATGCTTGCATCGCAGTTTTTCAGCACGACCACAGAACCCTGGATAATGCCGGCAGCCTCAGGGTGCCGCTTCTCATACAGCAAAAGTCCGTGTTCAAGCGCCATATCTGAAATTTCCTGCATATGAGCGTTGACCGTTGAGTAAACCTGTACATGTCCCTGCATGAGATCGTTTTCATTAAAATCCGGACGATGATTTTTTAGTTCTTTAAAAACATTTTCAACAATCGCAGACATCACGGCCTTTTTACCGGTGTGCAGCGTAACCGTCTCAATCGAGCGCTGCATAGCTTTTTCGGCCTGCTCCTGAGAAATAAAATCATTCGCGGCCATAAGCGTCAATATTTGATTTCTGCGCTGCACAACTCTTCCGGTTTGGCTCGCATTGGGTGCAAAGTAACGCGCCGATTTTATAGTGCCCGACAGAAGAGCCGCTTTGTCAGCATCATGCACCGTAAATGTGGCAAGAGACCGTCCAAAATAATATTTTGCCCCTCTGTCGAATCCGTACTGACCGTTTCCCATATAAACAAAGCTTGCATATCGGGCCAAAATTTCTTCTTTAGCGCGGCGTTTCGATCCGAACCGTGTTTGCATTTCTTCTTCCACCCACAATGAGAGCCGGATCTCTTCCAATTTCCGAAACAACATATTGACCGTTCGCGCACCGATCAAGTATGACAGAGCTTGAGCCGCACCCTGGCTGTGCCGCAATTGATCGCTGTTTTCTTGAACCGTCATGGTTCTGAGAAAATACCCGCGTACGAGCTGCTGTGTAATGGTCGATCCGCCTTGCGGGAAAATCGCAGCGCTGTTGGCCGCGTCTCGCTGTCCCATCCGCGTAAAACGCCCCAACAGGTTCATAATTTTAATTTTACATACGACGCGGGCAAATACGGAGTAATCGATTCCATTATGCGAGAAGAAATTTTTATCTTCTGTTGCAAGTATCGCATTTCGAACAATCGGGGGAATGTCCTCATACCTGCTCATCTGCCGGTATTCCGAGGCCATCTCAATCAGCGGCCGGCCGTTAACATCATAAACGTGGCTGATGGCGGGGAGATCAAACCGATCGAATGCCTGCAGATCGGGCAGGTTGGTCCGATCAAAATAGATGTAATGAACTCCGCATCCAATGAAAACAGCTCCAAGAATTGCCGGGCAAATAAGAAGGCAGCCGATAATGCGCTTCCACGAAATTCTGCCAATGACAAAAAGAATTTGTCGAATTCCATCGAAGCGAACATGAACCGATTTCATATAAATATGCCTTTCAAGCCTTTGCCGGAATCCTGACAGCGCCGCCTGCGTAAAGGAAACTCCAACGGACATGTGTCAGCTTCGGCCGACAGCACCTCTGCTCAGCAGAGGAATGATACAGAGTTAAATCTGCCGGCCGGAATGTCAATCACGGCAGGCAATTGAACAGCCGTTCGGCGCAAGAGAGCCTGAGTGAGAGTCTTTGTTGTCACTGTTCACTTTCCTTTTTCAATTGCATTTTCATCGACGAAAAGTTCCTAAGCAGCCGGTTTATTATCCCAGTATCCTTTAAAATTGTAATGTCGATGCAGTTCGATCTCATAATTCCGGGTGAGCAGAGAATCCTGCGTGTATTCCGGTGATTGTTTGACGGTCTCGCGGTGAAGATTGAAAAAAACTTTTGATTCGCTCCAGCTAACGCGTCCGATCCATTGCGGTGAAATCAGAACTTTTTTCCCCGGCCACCAGTTCTCCGTGTCGACAATCAGATAATGAATCACCCATGTCTCGTCATCGAGTATAAAATCCTCAATGTGTCCGATCTCACCATCTGCGGTTTGGATATGATAGCCGCTCACTTCTTGAGTACTGCGTAAATGGGGATCCCAGTTTTTTTCGGCTTTCGCGGATATTTTCCATTTTTCACGATCACGCATAATATCGGGATACGGTCCCCACATATACGGGCCGCCCCAATATGCCGGCCATCCATAATACCCGTAGTAGGTCTCTTCAAATTGCCGCGAGACAGGTCTGTCGCTGTTCAAAGACGGACTCTCTTCGATCTGTTTTTTGGTCAAATCGACGGCGATGTATTGCTTTATTTTATTTACAGCGGTGAGTGCATACGGCGAGATCAATACTGATCTGCCCGTAAGCCAGTTTCCCGTATCTGCAATTAAATAGCGAATCGTCCAGTGATTGTCGTCGAAGTAAAATTCTTTTACGCTCCCTATTTCGCCGTCGAGGCTGTGCAATTTGTAGCCCTTGAGTGTTTTTGCTGTGGTAAGCATATATGTCCTTTTGTTGTTTAAATTTCGTTTTTATCGAATCATGCGGAAACCGAATTTGCAAATAACCGGTTTGTCATTCGACAACCTTCAATCCGAACGAAGCCAATTTCGCGAAGGTGGTTTTATAATCCGTTTGAAGAATGCTCTGGATCCCCAGACATTCAGCAATCTGAACGAACATTGGCGTATTATCTATATAGATTACCTGGTTCGGATGAACCCGCACGATATCGAGCGCAACACGAAAAATATCTGCATCGGGTTTTCGCAGCCCGACGTAGCAGGAAGAAATAAAATAATCTACGAACTCATCCAGCTTGAACTTGTGAATCCGAAACTCATTAAACTCGCGCCCTTCATTGCTGACAACGACAATCTTCAATCCATATTGTAACTTAAGCCGCCGGATCAGTGCAATCATTTGGGGATAGGACTTCGACTGTTCATATATGAATTTCCGAAACTGGTTCTGAGTAAACGACCGCTTTTCGTAGAACACTACCCAATTTAAAAATTCTTTAAGCGTAAGCTTTCCTACTTCATATATATCAATGGCTTCGGTGTGCCGTTTATTCAACTCTTCCAAATTCATACGGAACTTCTTAGCCGCCATTTTACCGGCATCATGACTCCATCCGTCGGTGAGCAGAACACCGCCGATATCCAGGAACAGACAGGTTATTGCATTTCCATTGCTCATCGTTCTTTCATCCGCCAATCATATCATCGCTGCCACAGGATTTGTGCTGCTTCCAGCGGTAGCGCAACGCTTGCTGCTTTGACTCTACAAGAGAATCAAGCTTCCTGCGGAAAGCCGGATCTGCCAGTAGATCTTTAGCCTTCTTCCGTGAGGCGGTTTGCAGAACATCTCAGGGATGATGAGTTAATTCCCACAGTACCGGATCAAGCTGCCGCCATATTACATCGGCAGCATGATTCCATGACCATCGCATATCCAGCGCAAGGTCGATCAGGGAATCGACCCCCCCGGCTTCAACCGGGAGAAGATTCCTCGTGATAATCCCCGCGTAAGAATGAACGTTCATGGTTTTTCTTTCAAATCTTTTCTGGATGCACTGTATTTCTGATCACAACTTTTAATGCGCGTTCTTTTGCAGCGTTCTCAAAAGTGGCATATGCTTTTATAATTTCCGATAGCTCGAACCGATGGCTCACAAGCTTCTTTGCATCGATACGTCCCGATTGTACCATTCTGAGCAGCATCTGCGTTGTACCCGCATCTACCAACCGTGTCGTGAGTGTTACATTGGACGCCCAAAGTCTCTCAAGGTGTAGATTAACAGGCTTACCATGAACACCGACATTGGCAATATGACCGCCTGGGGCGACGATAGCCTGGCAGACATCAAAAGTCGCAGAGAGTCCGACAGCCTCGATGGCCGCATCCACTCCTGCGCCGTGCGTCAGCGTTAAAACTCGCTCTGCAGCTTTTCCATCCGAGCTGTTCAGGACTTGTGTCGCACCGAACTTGCGGGCAACGTCCAAACGATTGTCGTCCAGATCGATCATTATAATTTCGGCGGGAGAATAAAGCTGCGCTGCGATCAAAGCGGCAATGCCTACCGGACCGGCGCCAACGATCGCCACAATGTCTCCCGGTTTCACATGCCCGTTCAGCGCTCCGCATTCCAAGCCGGTGGGGAGAATACAACTGAGCATGACAGCTGCTTCCTCATCCATATCAGGCGGCAGCAAATACAAACCTGTTTCGGCAAATGGGATTCTAACATATTCTGCCTGAGTACCGTCGATGCTATTGCCCAGCAGCCAGCCCCCGTTACAGCAATGGGCATACATTCCTTTCCTGCAAAAGCTGCACCTGCCGCATGAAGTGATAAGGGAGACGATTACTTTGTCCCCTTTATGAAAAGCCGAAACAGTCGCTCCCACTTCCTCGATAATCCCAACTCCTTCATGACCGAGAATACGTCCCTCGGCAATTGTCGGAACGTCTCCCTTGAGAATATGCAGATCAGTCCCGCAGATCGTGGTCGTAGTAATCCGTACGATAGCGTCCGTCGTCTGAACGATCTGCGGCTTTGGTTTATTCTCCAAAGCCAGAGTATGGGGTCCATGGAAAACGAGGGCGCTCATCGTGTTTATATTGTTTCTGTCATCATCAGATTTTACCATTGCTTCTCCTCTATCGTAGTCGATGCACACGACCGTTTTTATCAATCGAGATGATTTATCTTTGCCATCGACCGGCCTGCACTGCGAAGGGATTCAGGACAATCCAGCCGCCCTGCGTGAATTTCGATAAAGACAAGACCGTCCATTTTATCAGCTTTAGCCAGCGCGTCTTCAAGTTCCCCTTCCGTGCGGACATCAAAACCAAGGGCTCCTCCGAATACTTCCATAAGCTTGTGATAGTGCCACGGTTGGATATCGTTATAGGCGTGATCAACGATCACACGTTCGATCGTATAGCCGTCATTATTAATAAGAAAAATGACAGGCCTCAGGTGGTTTCGGATCATCGTCGAGAGGTCCTGACAGGTAACTTGAAAAGAACCATCCCCCACGAACAGCACGACTTTTCGATCCTGAGCCGCCATACCGGCTCCCAGAGTTGCCCCAACGGTATAGCCGATCGATCCGTAAAAGGTCTGTCCAATGAATGTAGCTCCTTCCGGCATAAGCATCTCCGCAGCGCTAAAGAGGGAGACGCCTGTTTCCGCTACAACGATTGAATCGTTCTTTATAAAATGGCTCATACGATCGAAGAAACGCTTTATGGTAAGCGGTTTCGCCGATTCAGCCCGGTACGGTTCCGTATGCCGGTGCACGCAGCCATCCGCAGCACATTGAATTTCAAGAGTTGTGGAATCTCGCCGTGAAAGTTTTTTCGTCAACTCGAGTATGAAATCATGAAGATGTACATTCTCGTAATAATGATGCTTAATTTTCACAAAACCGATATTACCGCTGATCATTTTTGAATCGTCAAGGTTCGTTGTAAAGCCGCCGGTATTAAAATCGGTCATCAGCGCTCCAAGCTGCAAAATGCAGTCTGCGGACTCGACACGGTTCCGTACATAGTTGCGGCTCCGGTCTCCCTCAAAGAGGCCGATGAATTGGGGGTGATGCTCTGAAAGAAGGGTTTTACCAAGCATCATGGTAACATACGGAAAGCCCGTTTTGTCGAGAAAGCCGGCAAATTCCTTTTGCAGTTTGAAGCGTATTAACTCCACATCGCCGATCACAATTGGTTTTTCCGACTTATCCAGCATTCTCACCGACTCTCTGATCGCTTCCCCGAGCGCATCCTGATCACTCCGGGGATGCGTTGGAAAGAGGAAAGGGAGCGGCCGATCGCATTTCATCGTTACCACATCCGAAGGAAAACTGATATAGACCGGCTGCTGATGAGAAAGACATGCGAACAACACCCTGTCGATCTCGGCCGGGGCCGTTTCAGCGGAAACTAGCTGGGTTGATGCAACGGTGATCATCTCATACATATTGAAAGGGATCCGATAGTCACCCAATGTATGATGCAAGAGAGGCCTTGTGCGGAAATGATTAGTCGCCGGTGATCCGGTAATGACTATAACCGGCACTCTCTCAGCAAAGGCTCCCGCCACACCGTTGATTGCACTTAATTCTCCAACACCATAAGTCGAGGAAAATGCGCCTATTCCCCGGATACGTGCATAACCGTCGGCTGCATATGCAGCGTTGAGCTCGTTGCAGGTACCGATATATTTCACATTGCTTTTTATGACCTCGTTGAAAAAACCCAGCACAAAATCTCCGGGCACTCCAAAGATGTGATCTACCCCGATTTCTTTCAACCGGATGAGTAAATATTCGGCAACTGTGATCCGTGAACTTATCATATGAGAACACTCCACATCTTGCTGAGAATTTTGAATTGATAGCCTGACACATTACTATGCCATCCTGAATAGATCGAGAGCGCTTTGCTTAACATAAATTCCGTACTGAATTACGTGACATGTATCAATGGGAACTTTGGATAATTTTGCTGAAACCATGCGGATGCTTTCTCTGCTTGCCGCTTTGACTCTGCAAGAGAATCAAGCTTCCGGCTGAAAGCCGGAGCAGCCAGTAGATCTTTGATCTTCTCCCGTGAGACGGTTTGCAGAACATCCCAGTGATGATGAGTGAATTCCCCATACTTGCCGATTATGATACGTCATTGCTTTTCCTCAGTATGAATAACATGACCCTATGAAAGACTACCAACGATTTATATAAATAGGAATAGTTCTAAAGGATGAAAGAGGGATTAACCCTTTAGCTAAGCCAAGGGGCATCATTTCTCCTCTATGCTTAGTGCTTCGAAGCCGGAGATAACATCGAACAGTTCCTCGTCGATGCCGATCGGGTGCAAAAGGATTCGGGGATTTTAATGTAATCGGAGAACGGGGGAACACGCGGGCAAAACAATACAGATGACCGGAGATCGAGCGGATATCCGTTTAATATGCAGCTTCTGCGTTACGAGTCAAAGAAAATCGGTATGTCTCTCAGATGCTCGCGATTATTTTTTTGGAAGAAATTGTTCAACGTTCACGCCGAGGCCTCTTGCAATTCTCGTTCCCAGAGCGACGTCGGCGCGAAATAAATGACACAATTGGCGATTGATGATTTCATCACGCTTCGCGCTTTCAATTCCTCTCATCGATCCTACAATATTTCTGATGGTATTTTTCTTTTCCTGATCGCTCATCAACCGGAACAAATTTCCCGGCTGTGTGTAATGATCATCCTCTCCTTCCGCATTGCGGTCGAACCAATCGGCGACTGAAGATTCAAGCTGCCATGCCGGCTCTTTTGTAGTCTCATCAACCTTTATATTGTCAAAGCTGTTCGGACGGTAATTCGGCTCGCTTCCCCCGTTTCCGTCGACACGCATAAAACCATCCCGCTGATAATTATTCACTGCGTACGGACATTTGTTGACCGGAATTTGTTCATAGTTGACCCCAAGACGATAACGATGCGCGTCGGGATAGGAGAGCAGTCTGCCCTGAAGCATCTTATCGGGTGAATATCCGATGCCGTCAACCACATTTGCAGGAGCGAAGGCCGCCTGTTCGACATCGGCAAAATAATTTTCAGGTACTTGATTTAATTCCAGGATCCCGACATCGATTAAAGGGTATTCTTTATGAGGCCATACTTTTGTCAGATCGAAAGGATTCCACCGGAATGTTTTTGCCTGCTCATCGGTCATGATTTGAATTTGCATGTTCCAACGGGGATAATCCTTGCGGTCGATTGCCTCCATCAGATCGCGCTGCGCCCAATCGAGATCCTTTGCCTTCATTTCTTCCGCTTCTGGTCCCGTAAAATTTTTTATTCCTTGTTTAGTTTTAAGATGGAACTTAACCCAGCACCGTTCATTCTTTTTATTGAAGAATGAAAATGTATGGCTTCCGTATCCATTCATGTGACGATAGCTGTACGGTGTTCCCCTGTCGCTCATGAGAATCAAGACCTGATGTAAACTCTCCGGATTAAGGCTCCAATAATCCCATACCATCGTCGGACTTTTGCAATTGGTTCGCGGATCCCGTTTTTGTGTATGTATAAAGTCGTCGAATTTCTTCGGGTCTTTGATAAAGAACACGGGTGTGTTATTGCCGGCGAGATCCCAGTTGCCGTCTTCCGTATAAAACTTTATCGCAAATCCTCGAGGATCGCGTTCGGTATCGGCGCTTCCCCTTTCACCGGCAACTCTGCTGAAACGAAGGAACACACGTGTTTTCTTTCCGATCGTATCGAATACTTTTGCGCGGGTATAACTTGTAATATTATTGGTAATTGTAAATGTTCCAAAGGCGCCGGTTCCCTTTGCATGAACGACCCGCTCCGGAATCCGTTCCCGATTAAAATGAGCCATCTTTTCATGGAAAGTATAGTCCTGCAGAAGAATCGGGCCGCGAGGTCCGACCGTCATGCTGTTCTCATACTCTGTATACGGCCTGCCGGATGCTGTTGTCAGTATTTTCTCTTTTTTCGTCATCGTCCGAATCCTTCCTGTTCAATAGAACCCACTTGCAGTACGGGCGATACAAAAATCGTTGACCCCTGTTGTGCAAGGTTTCCATCAATGTTATTCACAAGCCTCCGGCAAAGCCGGAGGTTTGAAGATTTGAACCGCATCAAGCGGCAATCACTACGTATCATAGGACGCACTTTGCACAATTCATCAGAAGTAGAACCTTGCACCGATGCCTGCATCGATGTAGAAGCCCGTTGAAGATGTAAGCTGAAGCGTCGGAGCCAGTTCAAGGAATACATCGACGGGCGTATTGTGCGGCAGCCAGGCAATACCGAATACACCTCGAACTCCCAGAGAGCCGTCATTACCGGGACCTGTTATGACTCGTCCGCCGATGCCATAATACAGTGGAAATCGTTCAGATGAATGGATGGTCTCAAATGAATGCCACAGGTAATCCATGTGAAAATCAGTTTGGTCTCCTCCTCTTGTCGACCAGCCGAGAGCAAAATCAAGCGCGTTGACCGGTGAAGTCCATAATTTTGCGCTGAGACCTGTCGGCTCGCCGATAATTACGCCGAGTCCAAAACCGCGATCCTGAGCAATGGAATTTTGAACGGCGAAGAATAGACAAAATGCGACGATCGCATAACAAGAATGTTTCATATGTTCACTCCTTTTTATTTTATGTAATGGTTCGTTAACTATTACAGTATTTTACTTTCCATAATAAATGGATAAATGAATACCGAATAACATCTATTGCCTCCAGAAGTCTGCGTCTAAAGCCAGATCCCGCACGCCATTGATTGCAAACTGGGCACCGATACAGATAAGAAGAAATCCCATAATCCGCGAAAGACTATTGATTCCATTTACACCAAGGAAGCGGCGAAGCGTTCCTGCTCCACGCAGTATAATCCAGGAGAGTATTGCGGTGATAAAGATCGCCAGTATAATTCCGATATAAGCGAACAACTTATCAATACCGCGCCGTCCATTGATGGACGACGACATGGTAATGACGGCCGCTATAGCTCCCGGACCGCTCAAACTCGGCATAGCGAGCGGACTGAACGAAATATCCGGCTTTTGCTGCGCTTCCCGCTTGCCTTCTCCTGTAATTTGATCTTCGTCAGGAAACAGCATACGGAATCCGAGGAAACCGATGACCAAACCACCCGCTATGCGAATACCCGGTATCGAAATGCCGAAAGCGACCATCACAAGATGCCCCATCAGAAGAAATGTGATCAGGATACCGGTCATGTAAAGGCATGCCCGCGCGATCTGACTATTTCGCTCTTCCTTACTGAGATGCGAACTGATGCCAAGAAGAAGGACAGCCGTGCTTGCCGGGTTGATGATAGGAATAAGCGTTACGAGTGCGACACTAATCCAGTAAAATATTTCACTTATATTTTTCACTGCGTCCCAGGCTCAGTTCCGTTTTTTTTCAAGCATGGAATTCGCAATGGGCTTTCTTGGTTTTGAAGAATTGCCTGAAGCTCTCCGACCCAATAATCGGGTCGCCGTTCTTCTTCCTGAAAAAGCGGAGAACTTCCCCGGCGCTGCTCGAATGCTTCATTGCCGGTAGAGCGATATCGTTTCGTCCGACTATCGTTATCCTGCATAGTAAGAAATTCCTTTATTCTTTATAAAAATATCATGTCTGTTGCTTTCCATATCGCAGTTGCATCCTCACATATTGAGAAAGGCCAGCAAGTCGGCGTTGAACTCATCCCTGTGTGTCCATGGCAATCCATGGGGTGCGCCTTGATAGACTTTCAGTTTTGCGCTCCTGATAAGTTTGGACGAGGCATGAGCCGAGGCGCCGATCGGTACGATCTGATCGTCGCCGCCATGAATGATAAGAGTTGGTATGTTGAACTTTTTAAGGTCTCCGGTAAAATCGGTTTCCGAAAACGCCTTAATGCAGTCGAGTTCGTTCTTGAGACCACCTTGCATGCCTTGAAACCAGAACGCATCGCAAATACCCTGACTTACTTTCGCACCAGGCCTGTTGGCTCCAAAGAATGGAGTCGTGAGGTCTTTAAAAAATTGTGAACGATCGGCAGCAACGCCCGCACGGATGCTATCGAACGTTTCAATCGGCAGTCCGCCGGGATTTGCATCCGTCTTGAGCATAAGCGGCGTAACCGCTCCTACCAGAACTGCCTTGATAACGCGTTTGGAGCCGTGGCGTCCTATGTAGCGCGCGACCTCTCCGCCTCCGGTCGAATGACCGACCAAGGCAGCACCGTTCAGGTTGAGCTTTTCGATAAGCTCTGAGAGATCATCGGCATAAGTGTCCATGTCGTTGCCGTTCCAGGGCTGGCTCGAACGTCCGTGACCTCGGCGATCGGGGGCGATACAGCGATAGCCCCTGGATGCCAGATAAACCATTTGGCTTTCCCAGGCATCTGCATTGAGCGGCCAGCCGTGGCTGAAAACAACCGGTTGTCCCGAACCCCAGTCTTTGTAATAAATTTCTGTACCGTCTTTGGTGATTATCATACTCATGATGTATTTCCTATCCTGATTAAATCATGTTTTCTGTGCGCCATCGGCGGCGGCAGACGCAGCTTCTATTCCGTGGTTTTACCGTCGAAATGTTCGTTGTCAGCTTTCGCTTCATCGCCTGTATGGTGGACAACGCCGTCCCGATGGTTCGGGGGCGCATAGATTGTATAGAGCTTCAGCGGAACACTGCCGGTATTGATGATATTGTGATGTGTCCCGGCCGGGACGATTACCGCAAAACCCGCGCGGATTGGCGTCCGAACACCATTGAGAACCGCTTCGCCGGGACCTTCCTCCACACGAAAGAACTGATCGAGCTTATGGACTTCCGCCCCGATCTCTTCTTTTGGCTTGAGCGCCATGAGAACGAGCTGGCAGTATTTTGCGGTATAGAGCACCTGCCGAAAATCTTCATTCTTGACAGCGAGACCTTCGATATCCTGCACAAATCCTTTCATAACCATTTATTTCTTATTATGAACTCCTTTTTAGAAAATCTATTTTATATCTTAAAAGCCCCACAGCAGCCAGCTTTTTTTTGCTTTATCCATAACCGCTTTAATCCCGGCCGAGCCTTCTTTTAAATTGATAAATGTAGAATCGAAATTTTGCGTAAAGCTGCTGTCCATAAGATTTCTTAATTCTCTCGAACCTTTTTTTAGATTTACTATTGCAGAATCAAAATTTTGCGCGAGCGCTGAATCCATCAACAGCCTGCCGATTGTTCCTTTCCCGGATTGTATGCTGCCGGTAATCTTAGACAAATTATTCGTCACATGGGACGTATTGTCTATTGTCGTTTTTAGCGATACCAGAATATCGTCCATATTAACCGGCTGGACTGCTTTGACGATATCGTTGTTTTCTATTTCCATTTTTCCGCCTGTTCCGGGATTGAGAATTAATATTTTATTCCCCATAAGCCCCTCCGAACCGATACTTGCAACGGCGTCCTTTTTTATGAATTTACGGGTGCCTTCATCTATAAGTATTTCTACCTTAACGGTAGTGTCGCTTACGATACTTATGTTGTCCACCGTCCCCACAGTTATTCCCGAGAATCGCACGTTGCCTCCCGATTGAAGTCCGGCAACATCCTTAAAGACACAGCTTAAACGAAAAGTGCTTCTGAATAATTGCTGCCTCTCGCCTATAAAATAGACTCCCAAAATAAACAGAACTATTCCCAGTGAAACGAAAATTCCCAGTCTGATTCTATTGCTTGTGTTTTTTTTCATTTGATTTACTCTTACAATGTTTCCGGTTATTTATTCAAAAAACGAACGTACCCATGCATCAGCCGATTTTTCAAGTTCAGAATAAGTCCCTTCTGCAGCGAATGTTCCATCTTTAAGTACGATGATGCGATTTGCAGTGAGTTTGGCACATTCAATATCGTGCGTGATAATAACGGATGATGTATCGTATTTATTTTGTATTTCCAGGATGAGACCGCTTATTTCTTTTGAAGTTATTGGATCCAGTCCGGTTGTGGGTTCATCATAAAGCATGATCTCGGGTTTTAGAATCAACGTTCTGGCTAAACCCAGCCTTTTACGCATTCCCCCGGAAAGCGCTGAAGGAGCCCTATCGATTGCATCCGAAAGACCTACATTCTGCAATGCTTCTTTTACGAGCGAGTCCATTTGTTCCTTCGATATTGAATGTGACTGTCTTCTGAGTGGAAATTCAAGATTTTCCCTTACAGACATGGAATCATAGAGGGCGCCGCTTTGAAAAAGGAATCCTATCTTTTTGCGCAATTCACCGAGCGCCTTTTCCTTGAGCTCGGCAACATCCTCACCAAGTATCTCGAGCTTACCTTCATCATAATCGACCAATCCCACGATACATTTTATGAGCACCGACTTACCGGTTCCGGATTTCCCGAGTATAACGAGGTTTTCTCCTTTATGAATTGCCAGGTCGATATTTCGCAGTACACGGTTATTCCCGAACGATTTCTTAAGATGTTCCATCTTAACAACAACGGAACCATTCTTCTTATTCTCATCTTCAGCTTTTCTATGGGTTGCAGCGGCTGTCATTCTTTTCATTACTCTTTTTAATTTTGGAATAAGCTTGTCATTTGCACGGCTATCATATCTATGATAAAAACCATCAAGGATGCGAATACGACGGCTGAATTTGCTGCTTTCCCGACCCCTTCAGTTCCCTTATTTGAATAATAGCCTTTGTAACTTCCTACCAGTCCGATCGCGAATCCGAAGAAAAATGTTTTGATGAAAGCCGGGAACAGGTCTCTAAAATCGAGACTCTGAAATATCTGTGATGAAAACAAGAAAGCGCTTACATGCCCATTGAGATTGACGCCGACGAAAGATCCCAGCAAGCCGACAGCATCGGCAAAAACTGCAAGGAGCGGAAGCATTAATGTTGAAGAAAGCACTCTTGTCACGACAAGATATTTAAACGGATTTGTGCCGGACACCTGCATTGCATCGATTTGTTCGGTTACGTTCATCGAAGCCAGTTCTGCCCCTATTCCGGAACCGACTTTTCCGGCAAAGATTAAGGCGCATATGACGGGTCCTATTTCCCGTACCAGAGAAACTGCGACCATTCCGGGCAGCCACGATACCGCTCCAAATTTTGCCAACGTGGGTCTCGACTGAATCGTAAGCACAAGCCCGATGATAAACCCTGTAATAGCTACCAAAGGGAGCGACTTGTATCCGATCTGAAAAGATTGATTCATCAGTTCCTTAAATTCATACGGCGGCTTCAATACTTCTTTAAAGAAGCGCAGCGTAAACATCGTGATCGAAGACACTTCTAAAAAGAATTTATGGAATACTGAATCGGCAGGACTCTCCGATGTACTTTCCGAAAGTTCTGCTGTTTCCTGGATTTCATTTTCAGGATGCTGCAATAATACGTTTTCCATCGTGATCGTTTCTTTTAATATCCTTTATTCCGTCTTTAACCAAAGCCTTCAATATCTCAGAAGCAGTATCTTCCTCCGAAGCCCGTTGATGATGTAATCTGCAGTGGTGGAGCAAACTCACGGAAAAGATCGAACACCGATGAGTTCGGCAGCCATGCAATACCGAGCACAGTCCGGATTCCCGCAACGGCGTCATCACCGGATCTGCCCGCTGGAACGCTCTTTTTCAGCAGTTCGGAATTATTCCTTTTCTCCAAGCACATTTCGTCCGCGAATGACTCTGACTAAGACGACCACAATGGCTATCACTAAAAGAACATGAATGAAACCGCCCATGGTATAGGATGTGACTACTCCTAGGAGCCATAACACAATTAGAACAACAGCGATGGTATATAGCATAACAAGTATCCTTTCTTTTTGTTTGTATAACTGTGAATATTGCTTTACGGCAAATGTGCTCTCAGCATCCACG